>NZ_JBYVJU010000014.1:0-139206 GCF_058147085.1 Parendozoicomonas sp. 209JJ7-1
CTGTTTTGGCATGTTCTATTTTTCCCTGTGGGCATGAATTGCCAGATCTATAAACATTTATGTAATTCCCATAAGTGTAATTGCATCTATGAGAATAATATCTCCCATTCCACCCAGTTTGCATGAGAGTGTTTTCCACTCCGTATTTTACAAGCAGAGTTTTGCAAGCCTCAGCCGGTGAGGCCTTGCCATATATTTTATATGGCGCATATATGTTCCATGTAAAAACTTCTGCTTTTAATCCGAAGGAAATAATTGATAGTGCCAAGGTGGAAAAAATGGCATATGTCACATTGTGAAATTTATGGTGTGAGGTTGGGTTTAGAAAAAGAGTGGATTTCTTTTTTTTCAGTTCTTTTTGGGAGGGGGAAGGCATATAGCTACTCCAATGTGCTCTAAAGAGGAGGGGGGAATGCGTTTTTGGTTATGTTCGACAAAAGACATAAAGGCTCATTTATTATAAGTTTGACTTGGTGCGACGGGATGTTAAAAGCCCCTTATCATCATAGGTAAACTCAATTACCCGATCTGGTTCGGTGATTTTAAGGGGCAGACGGAATTCGGAGTGCCACTCTGTGGTGATTACCCGCTCATTGGGAGTGCCCTTGGCTTCCGTTCTTTTTATCTCCAAACCGCGATTATTGTGGTCATAATCTGTCACCACACCTTCCCAGTTAGTGACCAGGTCCCGAAAGCCATTCACATCATAGGTTGTGGATTGATTGGCTGCAGCACAGTTATCAGAGCGATGCCCTTCCACACGGGTGACCTTCCGTACGCCATGAATGGTGGTGTAGTGGTAGGTTGTCTCTTTGCCCAAGGCATTGGTGACAGTGACACGAGGATCATCGGCATCATCAATATGGGTGTAGTCCAGAGTGACTTTTTCCTGGCCAGCGTGTTGTGAGGAGGTAGCCCGGCCTTGGGAATCGTAGGTCCAGGTGGCAAAGCGCTTGCCGCGCTCGTCGGTTATACCGGTGAGGGCATGGGGGAGAGAGGTGTTGCCTTCGATATGCTCCGGTTCGTTGTAGTGATAGATGCGCTGTTTTTTGGTTGGTAATGTTACTGACGTAATTTTGTGATCATCATTGTAAACATAGAGATATTGATTATTGTCTGGATCAATAAATTTGGAAACGCGTTTTTTTTCGTCGTATGAGAAGTGGAGACTATTACCTAAGTGGTCAGTAACACGATCAAGCGTTAGATCGTTATCATCACCTCCCTGCTGGCGGCTTGCATCATGAGTTAGGGTTATACTCTGCCCTTGACTGTTAGTTATGGATATTAATCGTCCTTTGCTGTTATATCTTTCCTTGATGTTGTCCTCTGTTGTCACAAGCCATCCGTTAGAGAAGCGTTCAAGTGATATTTTAACGTCAGGATCTGTAATCCATACACCGTCTTTCAGCTTAAAAATAAAGCGTTTTCCATCTTTTCTGGAAACTTTTACCGAAGTCTTTGACTGACTAAAAAACCAGACAAATTGCCTGTATGTATCAAGCCAATGATTTTGTTGAGTGTTATAGTAGCGGGTGAATTCAAGATTGGTTGTCGGGTTCTTGTAGTCTGTCTCATAATGAAACTTATTACCCGTCGTTAATGTGATTGGATTGCCCGCTGTGCATCGATTCTTGCCGTAATTCTTTTCAATAGATATTTTTCGACACAGTCCTGTTTTGTCTGGATAATTATCTGTAGCGCATCCACGCCCTTTATAGATAGCAAGCCAGCGAAAGTGACCTCCGTCCCAGTATCTCGTTCCTTCTAAATAATATATTGGAAGAACGCCGTTACATCGCACATAGCGAGGGTGTTTCCATGCTGATTGTATTTTTTCTTTGGCCCTACTACATGCCCTGGAAGCTTCATTTTCGCTCCCGTATTCGTACGTTGGAATAGCCTGCGTCGGAACTGAAAAGAGCATGAGTATAAATAAGCCTAGCGCTTGATATGGATTCATAAATTATTTTTTATTCGTTTATTATCTGTGATGACATAGCTTGCTTATAATAAGGAATTACTTGTATCTGATTAATGCTGACAATGGGAGTAGTTTCATGACGTTTTATGGGGCTGGTTTGGTCTGACGGGGCGTTAACGACCCCTTGTCATCATATGTAGACTTAGTCATCCAGTCAGTTTTTGTTTGTTTTGAGAGTCTAGTGTCACTTGGAGAGGGCCAATATGTGGTGGTTATCCACAGATTGAGCCCCGGCTATATCTGGGGTATAGGCGCATGATCTTAGGGATTCGGGGCTTGTAATTGACAATTCTCTTGGAAGTATATGCGTATTTTCTTTTTTGCACGCTACCGCCTCCTCCTCCCTATTGGTCCGTATGTGCTTAGTGCGATAGGGGAATTAGAAGGATCTTGTAATGCGTGTTTATTCAAACATACTTTTTTTACGGATATAAGTCACAACTCATAATTTACTTTTCGTTCTTGTGATGTGTAGTAACTTAGATATTTGGTAGTTTCTATAGAAAGGTGGGCTATCTAATTTGTGTTGTTATTGAGAGATGCAACCCTGCTTTTAGCTCTTTTTTATCCAGCTGCACCACCCCACATCGGCAATTAAATCCATTAGGTGGAAAGTGCTTCTCCCAAAACGGGTCATCTACCGGAATCATCTTGCCATTCCACTGTAAATGCTCTGATCGCACCCGGTCATCATCCACCGCGTCATACATTAGATAAGGAGCTGTGTGTTTATTTACCTGAATCTGCTGCCAGGTACCTGCTGCATAGGCATGCTGAATATTCGTACGAAATATGGTCTGTAGCCGTGAGGCAGAGCCTAGCTGTGCGTTCACTATTTTCCCTGTAGCTGGGTCAACAACATCCTTTTTTCCCCACCAGCCTGCTTTCTGTAGCGTTGGAATCAACTGTCCTCTGAACTCCTCCAGCGTAGAGCCATCGGTAATAGCCTGCTGTACCTTAACCTGAATAAACCGCAATAAGTCAGTGTCCATCATCTTAGCTACGGTGAATGCTTTAGCGTGCTCCTCGGCAATCATCTCCTGCCACGCAAAGGTGGGGCGAAGGCCTTTAGCGATAAAGTGTTTAATGGCCTGTAGAGGAGCCAGATCAAAGACGACACTGGCTTCAAAGAAGTTATAGATGCGGATTGCCACAGCGCTTTGCTCCTCAGTCCCGTTGTCCGCGAAGCAGTCCCATCAAGCGGCCTACAAAGTTAGCTTTCTGGAATGACTCCACTGTATGGGGTTTAAGCGGCTCTTCTAGCTCCAAAAACTGCTGCACCTTCTCTTCAAACAGAGCGAGGGATTCGGTTTTATCGAGTTCTTCCAGCAGCTGCCTGACCCGGTCACCATAGAGTTCATCATATTTTGTGGATAAGTATTCTGAGGCATCTGCCAGACTTTGCTGGTCGGCTCTTAGGGCTGCTCGTTTTTGGGTAAGCGGTGTGATCTCTGAAAACTCTTTTGGCAGCGGTGGTGCGCCCTGGCCAGAAGGAGGGAGTGGCGCTGCTTCTTTCTTCTTCCAGCCTTCGCCGTAGGTGTTGAGGATGTACTCTTCTGTGGGTTCATACCCTAACAGAGAAATTCTGTTATCCCGCTCAGCCCTCTCCATCAGGTCTTCTTCCGGCTCGGTTTTGCGCCAGACCTTGGGTGGGTTGGCTTCAGGGAAGTTCCACTCGGTTAGCCAGGTGATGACTTGTTTGTTGAATGACTCACACAGCAGGTCGGCATCCGCCTTAATCACATGCTCTTTCACCTGCTGGTGTACCTGTGCCTGACTGAGGCTGCTGCCATCATCGGTGGTCATGGTCTGGCTCAGGACGATTTTACTAATTGCAGCATCCATACGGTCACAGAGAGCATCGTAATCCGCTGTACCTGAGCGTGCGGCTTCCAGCAGTTCTATCAGAACATTGTCGGGTATCACCAGCCCGCTATCCTGTTGTATGGCGCTCAGGGCCTGCAGGGCTTTGTCCCGCTCTTTGGGGTCGTCAGCTTGTCCGGCGGGGAGTTTGGCGACAGCGGTGGGGGAACCGAATTTTTCCAGAAATACCAGCCAGAACTTGATGCCATTGCGTTTAAAGAAGGCGGGCCAGTAGAGATAGTGCGCCAGCCCCAGACCATAAGGGTTGTCGGCATGATCCTGCCCGGTGGCAAAGACCCAGAACTTTCTTTTGGGCAGCAGTATGCCATTGGGCTTGTTCTGGGCAATTAGACGCAGGTTAAATTTCAGGTCAAACACAAACCGGGAGCGCTCCCGTACCTTGATGGTATCCAGCACTATGCGGCTGCCGTCGGTGGCCCATAGGCATTCGGCCACGCCATAACCGAAGAACACGCTGTAGAGCATCTTGTCGGTGATATCGTCGAAGGAGATATGTTCCAGCTGCTCCTTAATAAAAGCAGCGGCCTGTTTATCCACAGCCGATTCACTGGCGGGCTCCACATCCCATTCGCAGGAGGTGACTGCCAGCCTGCGCTGCTGGAAGGTGCTTTTTACCTGATCATCCCGCAGGATCTCGTTGTAGATGCGCAGGTCTCTTCCGCGCTGGTTCAGTACCGAGTCGGGGTTCTCCAGCAGCATGGCGCTGTAGGCTTGTGCCATTTGGATGCCGTGGTCGGCTTTGGCAATCTCCCTGAAGGTGGGTTTGTTTTTATCCATGTTCAGTATCCTCTGAAATCTGCGGGGCCTTTCACTACGCCATAGGCCTGGTCATCCCTGATTTGTTGTTTGGTGTCTTGCATCTCATAGGCGACAGCACCGACGCGCTTCTGTCCGGTGGCGGCATAATTGAAGCTGGCTTGGTGGGCGTGTGCCCAGGAGAGAAACTGGCTGGTGCTATCGACCTGGTCGTCGTGGGGAGCAAGGGGGAATATGGTCAGTTCCAGCTCATAATCCAGCAGCCAGGGGGCGGATTCCGGTAGATACACCATGCCTGCTTCAAACAGGCTGGAGACAGCAATAAGCCGGTCAACTTTGTTTACACCTTTCGGGTCGATGGGAATAACCGGGCATACCAGTTTAGGACCGTTCTGCTGAACACCTTCCCGCAGTTCCTGAATCAGTGACTGTCCGCTGCCTTTGTCTTCTATCAGCACCGCCTGTGGTTGCCATGCTGTGTAGAGGCTGGTGACGGCTCGTTTCAGGGCCGGGTACTCCATTCGTTCCCGGAACACATCTAGCAGATACCAGCCGCGCCGGGTTTCGCCCCATGTGGTGCAAACCGATGGGTCGTGTATCTGCTCAGGTTTGTAGGCTGTATCCCAGCTCTGCACGATGCGGAGAAACTCCACGGGCAGGGTGTTGTAGCGCTGGAACCACTGGGCTTTGATCAGGCCACCTTCCGGTGTGGCATTCCAGTCACCCATTAGCCACGCCTGCACCAGCCAGGGTGGGCCGGACTTCTTCAGGCGGTTACGGTATTTCGGATCGTTCCTGAGCAGCAGCGGGTTATCTTCCAACCGGCTGGGGATATAGATACGGAGATCGCCACTGGCATCATCCTCTACCGGACACATGCCTTGTGGAGCTGGGTCGATATAGCGCTTCTTCAACCATTCATGGCCGGGGCCGCCGGGGTTGGCGGAGATATTAAAGGTGCTGGGAATACCATAAGGGTTACGCAGGGTGGCCTGCAGTTTATCGATAGGGGCGGAGTCGGGAAAATTGCCCCCTTCATCAATATATAAGTCGGTGTAGGAGTGCCCCTGGTACTTGCCCGCATCAGCATCCCTTTGAAGAGAGCGCAGTCGCAGGTTGGCTCCACCGGGCATCACCCAGGTGGATTTCTGGGTTTTAAACACGGCACCTGTCGGCTCAAACAGTTCGAAGCTGCGGGCAATCACTTCATCCAGCTCCGGCATACTGCGACGGATAAACAAACCCTTGCAGTGGGGGCCGTAGGTCTGGGAGCGCTTCAGCCATTTGCCGAGAAAGCCGTCGGTTTTGCCGCCGCCTCGGGCACCGCCGTAGAGAATATCCTCGAATGGGCATTGCAGCAGGGAGGTCTGCGGGCCGGGCTGGGGTGACCAGGTAACGGGAGCCGATGACATTAATCATCTTGTGGCGGATGGCCAGAGCCGTATTGAGATAACCACTCTTCGGGGGAAAGGGTGGCGGGCAGCAGATAAATACCTGAACCGGCTTCGGTCTCGCCGGTTGGGTCGGTAGGGGCGATTTTGCTGGGAGAGTAAAGCCCGGCCAGTTTGGCCCGGTGATCCATCACCTTCAGGATTTTATCCACAGACTGCGGGTTGCCACGCATGGCATCACTCCAGAGTGCCCGCTGTAAATTGTCGAGCCGGTCCAGTTCCAGTGAGCGCAGATGACGGGTGCTTTCGCCGAGTTTTTCTTCCAGCTCCTGCAGGGCGCGGGTGACATAACGATGGGCCGCTGACTTGGAAATCCCCAGCTGGGACGCTATCTCCCGGTAGGACAGTCCGGCCCGTCGGTATTGCACCGATTCCAGGGCTTTTTGCTTGGCATTGAGCTGCTGCTGGGAACGGCTCATGTCCCACCTCTATATGTCCCGGCTTTATCTCTATCCTGAAAGCTCTCTCTGGTCTCGCTATGGATGGCCTGTTCGCCGGTAAACTCCTGCCAGCGCCGAATAATGACATCACAGTATTTCGGATCAATCTCCATAGTGCAGCACCGGCGCTGATACTTATGGCTGGTGATGAGTGTGCTCCCGGAGCCACCGCAGAAATCCACCACCAGATCACCGGTTTTGCTGCTGTTGCGAATCATCTGCTCGATTAAAGCGATCGGTTTCATAGTGGGGTGTTCCCGGCTGGCGCTGGGTTTGTCGGCATGAATCACAGTCTTTTTGTCCCGCTCGCCATACCAGCAGTGAGCGGCTCCGGGCTTCCAGCCATAGAGAATGGGTTCGTGCTGCCAGTGGTAATCCTGCCTGCCCATAACCGAGGTGTTTTTTACCCAAACCAGGCATTGCTTCAGTTCAAAGCCTGCGGCTTTCAGGCTCTGGCGAAAATTCAGCCCTTCGGTATCGGCATGGGCTACATAGATAGGGCCGCCGGGTTTGAGTACTTCACAAAGGCGGGAAAAATACGCCAGCAGAAACAGGTAAAACTGTTCGTCGCCCATACTGTCGTTGTTGATGGTCAGGGCATCACTGGTCTTGCCTTCATAGCTGACGTTATAGGGCGGGTCGGTCCAGCACATATCGGCTTGCTGGTTATCCATTAAAAGGCTGACGTCTTCTTTGCTGGTGCCATCGCCGCACATCAGTCGATGATCGCCGAGCTGCCAGATATCACCGGGCTGGGTAACAGATGAATCCTGTGGGCCTGATACGATATTTTCATCACCCAAACCTTCTGCGACGGTATTGAGCGCATCTTGTGACGTCAGGTTATCCAGCAGAGCTGCGAAATCCTGGTCATCTACATCAAGGGAGAGAATCAGTTCATCCAGCATTTTCCGGTCGGTAGTGGCCAGTGCGGAGATTGGGTCGAGAGTGGCGAGGGCCTTCTGTTCTTCTTCCTCACTCAGCTCCACATAGAGTACCGGTACATCGTCTTCCCCTTCGCTCTGGGCCAGCTCGACCCGAAGATGCCCATCTACCAGATGACCGGTGGTTTTATTAACAATGACTTGTTGTATCCAGCCAATTTCATTCAATGCACCTTTCAATGCAGCTTGTTGGGTTTTGGGGTGCTTGCGCCAGTTAAAGGGATTGGCCAGTAACTGGTCGGGGCTTTCGGTGCCTTGCCCAATAATCCTGTCTTGCCAGTGTCCCATGGTCGCGTCCTTGCTCGGTTAGGAGTGGATCAGTGCAGCGTTGTATTGGCACTGCGACTGAACAGCCGGTCGAGCTCTTTGTCCTGTTTGCCGCTGCGCCACTCTTCCACACGGTTATGCCAGGCTGACTCACACTCAAAGCAACGGTATTTGTAGTAGGCAAACTCTTCGTGGGTGAGGGGCTTGCGGCACTCCAGACATTTCATACTGTGGTGGTTGTGAGTGTGGTGAGCGTGATTGCTGTTCAAGGTTCGAGTCTCCAATATCTGCGGCGGGCGAGTTGCTGGTGGCCGTAGGTGCTGTGGGCAGTGCGAATCACATCGAGCGCTTTTTGTGGCTGGCCGGATTCGAGATAACTGATGGCGGCATCCATCGTCCCCAGCAGGCAGCCGATATCAAAATCCAGTACATAGGCCAGTTCAGCCAGATCCTGCTTCTTGTATTTCGCGGCGAGCTTTTCGGCTTTCTGCTCACAGGAGAGCTTGTCTGAGGAGCGCTTGTTTGTGGATAAGGTGTCGATAAGCAGGGAGTCGTCGTGTTTATTCACAGGCTACCCCCTTTGGCTTTCAGGGCATGAATCACATAGGGCGCAATATTCTTCACTGCTCGTTCACCAAACAGAAAGCCAAGCACCAACAGGTTGATAGCGATCAGCGCAGACTGTTGCTGGGTATTCAGCGTCCACTCGGAGAACCACTTCCAGTCCAGATAGAGGGTGAAAAAGCCCCAGACCGGACGCTGGCAACCACGGGCAAAAATCAGCAGATGGCCAATGACCGGAATGGCTTTCAGGTCACCGGCAGTGCCTTCAAGGCTTTTAATACGTTCAGTCAGGGCCTGTTCCGCTGCCAGAGAGTGCTGGTGGGCCTGGTTTTTCCGCTGCGACACGATTTGTTCCAGCTTCAGGCGCAGGTTTTCCCGTTTTTCCTCGGACATATCCGGAGGAAAGTAGTCGGTCACCGCCTGGTAGATCACCTGTGGTAATCCTGCTGTCAGGGTGTTGGTAACCTTACCCAGCCACTCCCCAATCATGAGAGTTGCTCCTTCACACTGAAGGGCACGCCATCCCGTTCCCAGCGAATCCCCAGGTCGATTAGTTCATCGCTGTAAGGTTGGCAGCCCAGCTCGTGGTGGATAATGCTTTTCACCAGTCCTTTCATCACCGGTTCAATGCCACCGGGGAAGGGTGTGTCTGGTGACAGGCCGGTAAAGCCTGAGACCGCCTGAACATACGACTCAGTATTGTTTTCTGAAGGGGGAGCCCAGCGGTTGATAATCACCCGTACAGAATTGAGGCGGTGTTTAAGATGATAAGTCCGCAGGGTGCGGGCCATGGCCCGAATGCCGAATTCCGGTGAGATGAAATGGCAGAAGCTTTTATCGGGCTGTTGCTCAGACAACCCCTGCCACTGTTCTCCATGGCGGATATTGCCGGGATTATGATTACGGTATCCGCGAATCAGTGCGACCAGACTCATGCTTCCATTCCCTCGCGTCTGTCTTGATCTCAATCGACAGCCATGACTCGTACAGCTTGACTCCGGCCACCAGCAAGCTGGCGATCACCGCGACTGTGGCTCCGATAGTGAACAGCTTTCTGACTTCTATCCGCAGGCTGCTGACGTCCCTGTGCAACTGCTCTCCGGATTGTTTGATATCACCGATATTGGTGGAGATGTTTTCAACCTGTGTCTGTAGCTCAGTGACACTGTTCTCCAGCATATTCACCCGGGGCGGGGTGGTTTCCAGTGTCGCGATGCGGTGCTGCATTACCGCTATGTCCTGCTCCACATCGCGAATGCGCTCGTCCATAGCGCCTCCTGTTTCGCGGTTGTCCCTGACAGATCTTGCGAACTGTGCGGGCACCCAGACCATAACGGCTGGCAATTTCACCGGACGGAGCGCCGTTGATATGGTCTTCAATAATGGCGTTGTTGCGGGCAATCATTGCCAGGGTGGTGGGAATGTAGATCTGCATACCGCCGAAGGCTGCGGATAACTGTGCAGCGGCTTCCTCGCCCACGCAGGCCAGAATCTCGGAATCAGGCGACATGGTTCTGGGAATATAAATCCGGCGTGCACCGAATCGTTGTTCCAGCAGTGTCGCCTTGTCCCGGCCAATGGCTTGAATAATATCCGCTTCCGTTTTCATCAGGCGTTAAGCCACCATGTTGAAACCGCATGATCGGAGATTGTGCAAGATCTTGTTTCGCCTTCCTGAACCTGTTTCTCATTTCCCATCTGCTCAAGAGACAAGGCCGTTTGATAACGGGATAATCCGGTTTCTATTGAGATTTCGGGTACTGTGAGTCCGTTCTGTTTTTGAAGAGCTTCTTTGATTTTTTGAAAAGTATTGAGGCTCATGCAGCGCGTCCCTGTGCGTTCACTCCTGATGTGAGTTCTATTTTTCACACTAATACGCTATGCCTCCCCTTGTCAAAGTATGACGATAAAAAATATTGTTATTGCGTAAATTGTGATTCGTTATAACGAATTTAACAAGCGAGAACTCTTGTGAGAGATGCAATGAAGTTCCCATTTTTGAAGAAAACAACCAGTAGGAATAAGGTCTTGCCGTTAAAGGGTTTTGTTATTGTCGTCTAATAATTGCTTCAGGTTGTCGAGGGCTTCCTGAGCTGTTTTGAGTTTGCGTTCTCGTTGTTGCTTGTTCAGGTTCATCACAGGCTTGGATTTGTAGGGTAGATGGGCGGGTATTCTGTTCTCGGGTTTCGATAATCTCAGGAACAACGCAATACTGGGAGGCTGCTCCACTTTGTTGCGGCAGGTCTCAATGGTCTGGCCAATCTGCTGCGGCGTAAGCCGGGCCTGCATCAGGGCCTCGGCCCATTCGTGCTTTGCCAGTTTTAATGACTCTTCCGTCTTGCAACGACTGGTCCAGAGGTGGCCGTAGATAATTCCCATCCGTGCATAGAGGCGTTCAGCGTAGCGGTAATACAGGCTGTAATCAGAATCGCATTTGGTCTTCTCGAATGATGCGGGCAATGTCTTGCTCATGGAGGCTTGTCCCTGATGGTTTTTGATTCCGTTGGCGGCGTTCGGTTTCCCATTTGTTCTGGTTTTTCATGCCATTGCGCCAGGCGGCCTTCCAGTCGACATAGGTGAAACCTTTGGCTTGCATGCTGTCGGCCCATGTTTCGGTGGCCTGCTCAATGGGAAGAATGAAACTCGTATTTTGCTGATACCAGCGGTGCATATCTTCGCTAAGGGAAAAATCCTTAGGGTAGGGGCATTTGTTTTTTCTCTTTTCTCTCTTTTTATTAAATTCTTTATTTCCCTTATATAAGAGAGAGCCTGTTTTTGTTGATTTCATCCCGCTATCGGGACGAATCGTTTCAGGTTCGGGATGACTCGTCCCGATTCCGGGATGGTGCGTCCCATTTTCGGGACGTTCTTTGTTTTGATGTGTAGATGTTTCCGTCCCGAAATCGGGACGTTTTTTCCCACTATCGGGACGATCCGTCCCTGATACGGGATGGGTATTCTCCCAAGCATGCTCTAGAGCAATTTTGAAATGTCGAATGCTTGAAGAGTGATGTTCTCGCGATATTGATATGAGTAATTTCTTATTTAGCAGTTGCTGTAGTAACCGGTGAGCGGCGGACTTTGACATAGCCCACATTTTTCCAAATGAGGATGCACTGCCACTGCAAACACAATCAGTGTTTGCGGCTTTCACCATGCACAGTAAAGCCAGTCGTTCCTGCACGGTGAGGTTTTGTTTTTGTGCAATAGTCCAGAAAACGGGATCAACATCCATATTTCTTCGGGTATCGTTTTGCAGTTTTTCAATAAAGGATATACGGTAATATTTATGCTGCTGATTTGGTTTTACGAATTATTTAGATAAACAGCGGAGCAATGGTGTTATGGTATTGCTCCTGAACAAATAATGATCAGTGCAGCTAACAAGTAAATGCAGGTGACGCCTAAGGCGCACCTGATTTAGGCGTTAGACATGGAAATAATAAAAGGCAATGGGAATGGAAGGATTAGGGGCTCGCATAAAGCAGGCTCGCGGTGAGCGGAATATGTCCCAGAAAGAGCTGGCGGCAAGTATCCCCACCTCACAGTCGACCATTAATGATCTGGAATCCGGCAAGAACAAAAGCACTCGTTATTTACTGACAATTGCAGATATTCTCAATGTTGATGCCCGTTGGCTTGAGCGTGGTGTGGGCTCTATCAGTGGTGAAGGCGTCACTATTATTCATCAGGGCGCACCTCTTCCGCTGTATAGCTGGTCTACCCTGACCAGTCTTGCCAATGACCCAGACTTTGAACCTCCAATGATCGATATGATTCATCGCTGCCCGGTGGATCATTCCGAGCGTTCTTTCTGTGTGCATGTGAATGCCATGCAGGCCACGGCCCGCATCCAGGAAGATGAAGTGATTTATGTAGACCCCCGCTGTGAATATATCGACGGCTGTTTTGCGCTCTGCCTGTACGGCAATGTGCTGATGCTGCGACAGTTGATCTCTGATGGGGTGACCACCTATATCAAGACCACCAATGAGAATGTACCGGCGGATCGTCGTCTGGTGCCTGTATCACTTACCGCGACGGAAGAGTGCAGTATCAGCCTGCCTTGTTCCGAGAACGATGACACCCTGGATAAAGTGACTTTGTTTGGCATGGTGATTTTCCGGGGAGAGATTTACCGCTAACCCGGATATTCCCAAGCAGTAAAGACAGATCCTGACAGCTGCCCAGACCGAGCCGCTGTCTTTTTTTGACCCTGTTGTACGCAATAACGGTCATAGGTTACGCATTTGCGAACAATGCGCTGACCAATGATGAATTGAGGAGACAACTATGGCGTCACAACTGCCTGACACTGCCCATCCAGTCGTTCTGGATACCGGGATTTACGACAACCTGCCGGAAGAACACTATCACGCTGATCCGTCGGCCTCTTCCACTGTTCTAAAGGAGATGCGTCGCTCCCCCAAACATTGCCAGGCCCGCTGGATTGGGGAGCGAGGTAAAACAACACGCACACTCACTTTGGGCCGCCTTCTTCATGCTTGTGTACTGGAGCCTGATCGGTTTCAGAAAGTCTTCGCTCCACCGCTGAACAAGAGTGAATACCCTGATGCTCTGGATAAAGCAGAGGATTATAAATCCTGCTGCGAAACCCTTGGCCTTCCGGTATCAGGCACTAAGGCGGTACTGAAGAAAAGGATTCAGGAGACTGCCGGTGATGTGCAGTTCTGGGATGACCTTGTCGAAGCGCATGCTGCCGGAAAGCAACTGATCTCAGAGACTGACTGGGAGATTTGTCAGGGGGTTATGGCTTCGGTCGCCGATCACAGCAAGGCGCGAAAGGTATTTACCGGCGGCGTGTCTGAACGCTCCATCGTCTGGGATGACAACAATACCGGCGAACGTTGCCGTGCCCGACTGGATTATTATCGAGAAGATCTGGGCGTGGTCTTTGACCTGAAAACCACCACCGATGCCCGCCTCGATGCCTTCCAGAGAGATATCTATAAATACGGCTACCATATCAGTGCGGCTATGTATCTGGCCGGATGTCGTGCAGCAGGACTGAAGGCCACATCATTTGCCTGGCTAGCGATAGAGAAAGAACCGCCTTATGCCATCGGCCTCTATGTGGCCAGCCCTGTGATGCTACAGGCCGGACTGGAAGCCTACACCGAATATCTCACCACTTTTGCCGAATGCCGCAACAACGATCTCTGGCCTTCCTATTCTGATGACTTTGTCACCGTAGAACTCCCCAGCTGGCTAAAGCAGAAAGGACTCTGATATGCCGCGACAGAAAACACCCTCAAAGACCGAAGACCGTCCGGAGAAACCGGATGTACGACAGGCCACTATTAAAGACCTGTTTGTCAGCAAGAAAAACACCATAGCCCAGTCGCTGCTGCAGACGCCATTAACACCGGAGCGATTGCTCTCAGTGGTAATGACCGAACTGCGCCGCACACCAAAGCTCAGAGAGTGCACTCATATGTCCATTCTTGGCTCGGTGATCCAGTCGGCGCAGTTGGGGCTGGAGCCGGGTAATGTGCTCGGCTACTGCTACCTCATCCCTTTCTATAACCGCAAAGCCCAGAAACTGGAGTGCCAGTTCATGCTCGGCTACCGGGGCATGTTGGTACTGGCCCGGCGTTCCGGCGAGATAACCAATATCGAAGCCCGGGCAGTGTATGAACAGGACGAGTTCCAGATTCAGTACGGTACTCAGGCCGCTATTCACCATAGCCCAGCCCTTTCCGGAGACGCTGGGGGAGTAATCGGCTTTTATGGGGTCGCACACTTGAAAGGTGGCGCTTCTCATATTGAATGGATGCCGCTGAAGGCCATAGAGGCTATACGGCAGCGGTCGAAGGCTGGGGAGGACGGGCCGTGGCAGACCGACTTTGACGAGATGGGCCGGAAAACGGTGATTCGTCGCATGTTCAAATACCTGCCTGTTTCGGTTGAAGCGCAGCAGGCAGCGAATCTGGATGAACAAATCGAAAGAGGAGAATCGCAGGGTAATGATGCATTGCTGAAAGACGGCGATGGCGGAGTGGTTGTTGATATGGAAAGTGGGGAAGTCCTGGGAGATGTTGCCGGGGCGGATGATTTGAACAGGGTGCTATGAGGTAAATGGCATGTTGAAATGGGTAAAATTAAAACAGTACTACGCCATCTCCGGCGATACCAAGGATGCCTTTTATCGCAAAAAGGCCAAGGGAATCTGGCGGGAAAACCGTGAGTATCGCGTAGCTGGGGACGGCGCGACCTGGATTAACCTGGAAGCGGTGAATAGCTGGGCAGAAAGGAGTCAGCCTCAGCCGCGACAATAGCGAGAACAGGTGTGGACTTATCTGAAATAAATCGCCCTCGCGGTATAGAAATTCGTCAGTTTCCGACATCAGTGACCGTCAGGGTTTTGTTTGTTTATCGCGGTGTTCGAATACGCGAAACATTCATCAATAGACCCATCCCAGTTGATGCGGGCAAGGTGGCGAGACAGCAGTTTCTTCGAGCTATCCAGAAAGATGTGAACAGTGCGATGGCATTGTTATCCCGCATTAAAGAGGATATCGCCAGAAACCATTTTGATCTGGCGGCTTACTTTCCTGAATCCATTTTCCTTCAAAAACTGGGGCTGGCCTCCCATACCAAAACTGTGGGTGAATACCTCACTAGTTTCCTGCTCCGTTCCAAATCCAAAGTGCGCTCGGTGACTTACCGCAAGTACAAGCGCCTATTTGAGAATGAATTAATTCCGCTTTGGGGAGCTATGCCGGTACGCGAACTCAATGCGGGGAGGGTGCGAGACTGGGTCTATGAAAAGAGTCTGTCCACCAGCAGAAAGACCATCTCCAATGAACTTTCACCTCTGAGACAAGCGCTTGATGATGCGGTGTTGGATGAAGCCATACAGCAGAACCCGGTCAGAAAGATTGTGCTGAATAATATTGTTGCGGTGGAATCACGCATCAGTCGCTACAAACCAGATCCTTTCTCCGCTAAAGAGCGGGAGACATTACTATCAGCGATGACTGGGCAGGTGCGGAATATCTTCCAGTTGGCTTTTTATACCGGTCTGCGAACCAGTGAACTGATTGGTCTGACCTGGGACAAGGTGGATTTTGTTAATCGTAAGTTGCTGGTGGATGAAGCCTTTGTAGATGGTAAAAGGCAGCCTCTGAAAACCGCAGGTAAAGGTGTGGCAGAGCGACAGGTTCTTCTGCTGGACCCGGCTCTTGAAGCCTTGCAAAAACAGAAGGTCCATACCTTTTTGTTAGGTGAGTATGTTTTTCACAATCCGCACCACAATAAACCCTGGCAGGGGGATGCACAGCTCAGAAAGATAGGGTGGCAGCCTGCTATCAAACGCTGCGGAGTACGCTATCGAAACCCTTATCAAACTCGCCACACTTACGCCCACATCATGATTAAGAACAATGAGAATATCTGGTGGCTAGCCAACCAGATGGGGCATACCGGCATCGAGATGATTAACCGTCATTACGGCGGCTGGTTAGAAGACTCTGTTGATGTTTATCGCCCACAAAAACTGTTCACCTTGTCTACGAATACCCGCGAAGAAGTAACGCCCTAGCCATTTCCCTAAGAGGCAAAACCTAGTTCTCGAGAGGCATTAGAAGAGGAGTGCCAGAGGCTTTCTGTGTTCCTTAAAGGGCTTGTGGGTCAAATGTGGGGTTGGTTGAAACGGTGCCAGGCGTTCTGAGGCTGTTGGGCTAGGGCGCGTAAGGCCCTGAATTACGGGTAATAAAAAAGGCTGGGAACGTTTAGAGACGTTTCCAGCCTTTTGAGGTTTGGTGGAGGCGGGGGGATTTGAACCCCCGTCCGCCGGCACTCTGCCCTTGGCTCTACATGCTTAGAACTGCCTTTGATTTAACTCTGAACGATCCGGCAGGCGGGATTAACAGAGCGATCCTGGAAAGTTTTAGCTGTCCTGCGTCAGGCCCGCAGGAGGCAGCGATTCTGTTTAAAGTTGCGATCAGTACCAGCCAACAGAAAAGCCAGAGTGATCGGGAGCAGACCGGTTTTAAGCGGCCAGGGCTCCTTGGTAGTTGTCGTCGTTGGCAACTAAATAACGTGTAACAATTTTTTTAACGAGAACTGTTACGCACTCGACATGCACCTCGGGTTTCGTCACCGTCGTCGAATCCTAATCGCCCCCGGCAGGCCGAAACCTTAACGCTGACGCTTATTCTAAATGAACAGGACGGGGCCGGGTCAATAGAAAATTTTGCGATAGATACTTAAAAGGCTACGGTATCATGAATTTTCCATGAAAAAAGGAGCCATCTGGCTCCTTATGTATGGTGTGAATGGTTTGGTGGTATCGTTAACCGCGACCAAGAACCCGCTGTTTTTCGATATTCCATTCCCGCTCTTTGGTCGTGGCGCGCTTATCGAACTCTTTCTTACCTTTGGCGAGGCAGACCTGGGCTTTTATCAGGTGCTGCTTCCAGTAGAGTTTCGTACACACGCAGGTTTTGCCGGCCTGTTGGGTTTCTGCGAAGAGTTTGGCCAGCTCCCGCCTGTGCAGCAGCAGTTTGCGGTCACGGCGGGGGTCGGCAATCACGTGGGTGGAAGCCGTCGGCAGCGGAGTGATTTGAGCGCCTATCAGCCAAGCCTCACCGTTTTTCAGGAGAACATAGCTGTCTACCAGCTGGATTTTGCCCTGCCGGAGGCTTTTCACTTCCCATCCGCTGAGGGCAATGCCCGCTTCAAATGTTTCTTCGAGGTGATAGTCGTGACGCGCTTTCCTGTTCACGACGATACTGGAGTCGCCTCCAGGCTTTTTTGATTTCTTAGCCATAATGCTCGGGAATTATACTTGCCTGTTCATCAAATGCCATGTGTCGGGTGTTTAAAGAACCGACTCTACCCCGGATATTTCATAAACATGCTCCCGATCTCGCTTGTTCCCTGCCGCTCTAAGGAGGTTTGACTCAGTTCACCGGGCGCTTCTGCGACAAACACCTTAGAGTAACAAGGCCCGACGTGATCTTCGGGGCAATTTATGAAATATCCGAGCTACGGAAGCGGGTATCGGATTAGTAGTTGTACCTTATAAGTAAACAGATAAAATGGGCCGCAGCGCAATGTTCGGTTGTCCCTGCGCTTTTTCATTGATTTTATTCCAGTTTTTAAGAATTCTTCGAGGATTTTCATGGCCGAACAGCAAGCGGCACCCTCTGCGCAAACATGGACCCATCGCTGGACATTTGTTCTGGCTGCAGCTGGCTCTGCTATAGGGCTGGGGAATATGTGGAAATTTCCCTACATGACAGGTGTGAACGGAGGCGGGGCATTTGTTATCACCTATCTGGTCTGCATAGCGCTTATCGGTGTGCCGATTATGATGGCTGAGGCTGCTCTTGGTCGCCATGGGCGCCATAGCCCGATCAACAGTATGCGGGAACTGGCCCGCTCCGCAGAAGCTTCTTCGGCCTGGGGGCTGGTTGGCTGGCTGGGAGCCTTAAGTGGTTTCCTGATCCTCTCGTTCTACAGCGTGATCGCAGGCTGGAGCATTGCCTACACCATTGATGTGATCTCCGGTTCCTTCCAGGGAATGACAGTTGCTGAGATTGGTGCGAGCTTTGATGCGCTGACGTCAGACCCGGTCAAGATGACCCTCTGGCACGGGGTGTTTATGGCCCTGACTGCTCTGGTTATTGCCCGCGGTATTCATAAAGGGCTGGAAAACAGCGTTCGGGTAATGATGCCGGGCCTGTTTATTCTTCTGCTGGCTCTGCTGGGTTACAGCGCCCTTGAGTCCGGACACTTTATGGAAGGTGTGACCTTCCTGTTTTCTTTCAATCCCGATGATATGACCTGGGAAGCCGTACTTTCGGCCATGGGGCATTCCTTCTTTACACTGAGTCTGGGTATGGGAGCGATTATGGCTTACGGCGCTTACATGCCGAAAAAGGCTTCCATCGCCCGTACGGTTGGTGCTGTAGCGCTGCTGGATACGGCTATTGCCCTGATTGCTGGTCTGGCGATCTTCCCGCTTGTGTTTGCTAACGGTATGGAGCCGGGTGCCGGGCCGGGTCTGTTGTTTGTTTCCCTGACAACGGCTTTTGCCAACCTGCCGGGCGGCCAGTTTTTCGGTGGTCTGTTCTTCCTGCTGGTTGTTCTGGCGGCCCTGAGTTCTTCCATCTCTATGGTGGAGCCTGTTGTGGCCTGGATTGTTGAACGTTTCCCGGTTGGTCGTGTGGCTGCCACGGTGGTTTACTGCCTGCTGGTATGGGCATTTGGCCTGGGTACAGTGCTGTCGTTTAACGAGTGGTCTGATGTCACCCTGTTTGGTATGACGTTCTTTGAAACGGTTGATTACATCACTGCCAATATCACCCTGCCTCTGGGTGGATTGCTGATTGCGGTTTTTTCCGGCTGGATTATGAAACGTTCCCATATTTATAAGGAGCTTAATCTGTCCACTGTCTGGTTTAACCTGTGGCGTGCGCTGTGCCGGGTGATTGCCCCTGCGGCTGTGCTGGTGATTTTTGTTGCCAATCTGATGGGTTAAGAAAGTCCCTGAAAATAACAGGCAAAATGGCAATAGATATAAGGTTTAATGGATGAAGACAATTCAGCGCTCGGCCCTGGTTATGCACTCGGCGCAGAAAATGTATGACCTGGTAAATGATGTAGCGTCATACCCTGGATTTTTGCCCTGGTGTGCGGGCGCTGAAATTTTAATCTCCGAAGAACGTTTGCAGGAAGCCAGGCTGGATATCAAACGTGGTGGCGTGTCTTCCAGCTTTGTAACCAGAAATACCATGGAACCTGGTTTGAAAATAGAAATGTCCCTGAAGGAAGGGCCGTTTACTGCGCTGTCCGGTGTCTGGGAGTTCAAACCTCTGATGGAGGGAGCCTGCAAGGTTTCCCTCGACCTTTCCTTTGAAATGGACAACCGCTTTCTCAAGTCTGCAGTCGGAAAAGTGTTTGAACAGGCGGCTGCTACCATGGTTGAAGCTTTCTGCCATCGGGCAGATGAGATCTACAGCGGGGCCAGTTGTGCCTGAGGTTTTAATGGTACCTACAGAATCAGGGCAGGTCAGGAATATTCCCGTTGAAGTGGCCTATGCCAGGCCGGACAAACAGAAAATTATTGGTTTGTCTGTTCCTGAAGGCACAACGTTACTGGAAGCTGCGGAGCTGTCCGGTATCTGTGAAGTTTTTCCGGAGATTGATCTGACCACAGCCAGGATGGGTATCTTTGGCAAAGCGGTACCCAAACCGGCTGACCAGGCTTTAAAAAGTGGTGAGCGGGTTGAGATTTACCGGGCGCTTATTGCAGATCCGAAAGAGGTTCGTCGCAGGCGGGCAGAGAAGGCGAAGGCCGCAAAGAAATCCGAAGGGTGAAAAGAATCATTAAAAAACCGGACATTGTCGTCCGGTTTTTTGTGTAAAGTGTTTTTGCAGGGCAGAAGTTGCAGTTCCTTGAATTCAGTTATTCAGTCGCTTTTTCTACCTGGTCGCGGGCTTCCAGTGCATCTTTTCCGGCAGCCCTGCGGACTTGATTGTTTACCGTATTTTCATTCCCGCCCGGGCGTACGTCACCTTTAAAGCTGGTCAGAAGGTCGTTAGTGAAAAACAGGCTTAATGTCTGCTGAGTGCGTTTTTTGCCACCTGGCTGGAAGCTGTAAATGTAATCCCAGCGATCAATATTATAGGCGTCGGGAAGAAGGGATTCCCCCATCACGAATTGAACCTGTTCACGGGTCATGCCGGGACGAAGCCGGTTCACCATGTCCTGTGTGATCACGTTGCCTTGTTGTATGTTTATTTTATAGACACCCGGGAAACTTACCAGCTTGAGGCTGTTATCTGAGAACCAGGAACATCCCCCGATTACAGATGCTGACAGAACCAGGGCAAACGTTGCTTTTAGCTTTTGCATCGTCTACCGACTTCCACTATCTTGGACGGAAATGAGATAATGCCCAGCTTATTACATCTTCAGGGGTTAAGAAAGGGAAACTTGAGTGGAAAATCAAGAGCTTCGTAAGGCTGGATTAAAGGTTACACTGCCTCGGGTCAAAATCTTGCAGATACTGGAAAGTGCTTCTGATCGCCACATGAGCGCCGAAGATGTTTATAAGGCTCTTATTGAGGCAGAAGAAGATGTTGGCCTGGCTACCGTTTATCGTGTACTGACCCAGTTTGAAAGTGCCGGGCTGGTTATAAGGCATAATTTTGATGGCGGGCACTCGGTATTTGAGCTGGCCCATGGTGAGCACCATGACCATATGGTGTGCATGGACTCAGGCAGAATTATTGAGTTCCGTAACGAAGATATTGAGCGTCTTCAGCATGCCATTGCGGAAGAACATGGCTTTGAACTGGTTGATCACAACCTTGTGTTGTACGTGCGCCCGAAGGACAGTTAGCCTGAAGGAAATAAGTGACAGGCACAGATTGAGGGCAATTTTGTTGCTGTCATCTGTGCTTGTCAGACCTGTTCAGGCGTGTCCCGCATTGGTCTTTGCTTCTTCAAATCTTACCCGGGACACCCTGCACCGTATACGTAAGGCAGATGGCATGTAGAGCAGCAGTTCTTGCCTGACCCGAAAGTAAGGCATCCCTGGTAGCAGAAACCAAAAAGAATGAATGTTAAAACGCACCAGTCATGGCAGGAGCAGCAGATCGGAGGGGGTAAGGCTCCTAATCCAGAGGTGGGGCTGGAGTTTGAAGAGGAAGGGTTGGCGAGGTTTCTGATAGAAATATGCACCTTCCTTAAGCTGTCTGGAAGAGGGATGGGGTGGCTAAGGATGTAGACAAACGAACCGCCATCTGCATGCATAGAAATCAATGGCAGTTCCTGTTCAAGGAATTCCCCTGTTTCAGTCATATAACTGATGGTTGAAACAAGAGGGAAATCTGGTCCCTGGTCCAGTACAAGATTTATGCTTTCAGCAACCATTTTTAAATTGTTCAGATCAAAGTCTTTCAGACGACCTTCAACGTCCCGGGAGGGTTCTGAAAAAACTTGTACCGATGGTGAAAACTGTTTGATGTGTTTTCCCCCGTTGTAGTACGCAGTGTCTGATCCCACATGCATCCTGGGTTCTTCAGGGGGCGTCTCGGGAAACGGGGGGTAACTGGATATATTGGATGCATTCCCGGGTAAGGTTACTGCACAGAGTACTGCTGCGAAGAAAAGATTTACAACTCTCATGGATTGCACTCCTGAGCTTTAGTGCCAAGGACATAATAGTAGTAGCTGCTTTGAAAGCAGGTGCTTTTATCCAGGAGTGCTTTTATCCAAGAAAGTAATCCATCGCGAACTGTAGCCCGTCACTGCAAGGGGGAGATGCTTCAGCTTGCTGCATCAGTTGTCTGACTGGCTTAATTGTGAATAGTCCTGGTTCCCGATAAATTCCTCAACAATATTCCGAGCTTGTCTGGTTCCCATGGCTACGCTGGCAGCGTGATGGTTGGGCTCGTATTTCAGCTGATTCTCGTCCAGGTCGTTGACTTTGTGCAGAACAAGAAATTGCTGTGTATACAACAGTGCACGGGTGATAAATAAGGGATGCATAAGGGCGGCCATATTCGGGTTTTTAAAGCTGGATCTGGCCTCTATTGTATTGCCGGGCAGGTTGTAATCTTTTTTCCAGATTGTTTGAATTTTTTCTGAGAGTCTTAATGCGGCCTGTTGTTCGCTGGCTGTGGGTTTTTCTCCTTCATTGCTGGCTATCGCCTGCATATACGACACAACTCCGTCAAAGGCCTGACCAAGTGCGACTGCCATTCTGTTTGCGACAGGGCGGAGTTGCTCTGCCTGCTCGGGAGTAAGTACATCATACCCGTGCAGTGAATGAAGGATGCTGCTCCAGAATACCGTAGTGAGATAAACTCGGCGAATAGAGTCCTCTTCTATGTCTTGGGCTTTTACGACAAATGCCTGGTAAAAGTACAGTTTCTTTCCCATGTACTGATCCATTTCAACAAGTCGGTCGACAATGTTTTGTACCAGCACCGGGGTGAGATTAATGGCTAACAGTTTCTTATCGCTGGGCGCGGATTCATTTATCAAATCTCCACCATGGCCAGGGTCAAGAATACTATGGACAGCGCCCATAATTCGCATTTGCAGGTCTTTGACAAGGAGTACCCGTTCAGCCGGTGATGCGCTGGGATAAATATGTTTGGTTTGAAAGTGGGTGTTCAGGTAATGCCATTGCATCAGCAGATGTTTGAACAGAGTGTTATTAATCTGTGGGGAAACCTCTGCACTGTTCAAATAGGCGTCTCTATCCGCCTGTTGATCTGCGTAGGTTTGCAGGTGATCAATAATGCCTTCCCGGTAACTCTGTGGCAGGTTGGGGCTGAGGGTGTTATTCGGATCATAAAATTCACTGCCATAAACATGACAGGACATGACTGCGATGATTGTAAGCAGGCGCAGAGATTTTCGGGGCAGAACTTTAAATAGACTCGTCCAGCCAAATAAAGGAATTAAGTACTTCATAAATTATTCCTCTGCAAATCTCTCGACAGTCTCTTAGACAAAAGGCAGAAAGGTCCGTTGGTAACAAAAGTGTCAGGCGATATCCGCTACGGGGGCTGTACGGGTAATCATTTCCCGGGCATGGGCCAGGGTCTGGTCGGTAATTTCCAGGCCACCGAGCATACGGGCTACTTCCCGGATGCGTTTGTCCCCTTCTAAAGAAGTCAGACTGGTACTGGTGCTGTTTTTTCCCAGTTTCTTGCTGACATAGAGGTGAGTATGCCCCTGGGAAGCAACTTGCGGCTGGTGGGTTACACAGAGAACCTGGCCCTGGTCACCCAGTTCCCGCAGCAATCGGCCAACGATTTCCGCCGTGCCGCCGCCAATGCCTACATCCACTTCATCAAATACCAGTGTTGAAATACCGGAGGTGTGGGCGGTAATGACCTGTATGGCAAGGCTGATACGGGACAGTTCACCGCCGGAAGCTACTTTGTCCATGGGGCGTGGCGGCATGCCAGGGTTGGTGCTGACCAGAAACCGGATATCTTCCATGCCCAGGGGGCGTGGTTTACCGGGAACAGCCGTCAGTTCAACAATAAATTTACCAGCGGGCATGCCCAGGTCGTGAATATGTTTGCTGACCGCTTTGTTCAGTTTGCCCGCGCCTTTGGTGCGTTTGACTGTGAGTGAGGCTGACAGCTTTTGATAGTTGGCTTCCAGCTCAGCAAGTTTGTTATCCAGCTCATCCAGCTTCTCATCGCTGCATTGAAGGCTTTCCAGTTCCTGCTGCAGTTCAGCGTGAAAAACGTGGAGGTTTTCAGCGGGTGTGTGATGTTTACGGGCCAGGGTGTAAGCAGCGGAGAGTCGGCTGGTGATTTCTTCAAGCCGGGCCGGGTCGGCTTCAAAGTTATCCACAAACTGGTTGATTTCCCCGACGGCCTCTTCTACCTGAATCTGGGCGGTAGCCAGAAGGTCTATCGTGTTTCTTATGGCCGGTGTATCCAGGCCCAGGTCGGTCAGTAGCTGCTGGCTGAGGGAGAGGCCGTGGAGCAGATTGCCGTTATCGTTTTCTGAGCAGAGGTTCAGCACCTGCTGGCAGGCCTGCAGGCTGGCTTCAGTGCTGTTCAGCTGCTTCTGTTCCTGCTCCAGACTTTCAATTTCCCCTTCGGAAATACCCAGTTGGTCCAACTCTTCAACCTGATACTGCAGAAGTTGCTGGCGGGCGTCCTGTGCCTGGCCTCGGTTGCGCAGGGTCTCTATCTGTTCCTTCAGATTGCGCCAGTGTTTCCAGCTTTTGGCTATCTGACTGGCGAGCTTGCCACAGCCAGCGTATTCATCCAATAGACGCTGGTGGGTAGCCGACCGCAGCAGGGACTGGTGTTCGTGCTGGGCGTGGATATCAACAAGCAGCTCGCCTAACTGCTTTAACTCATTCAGAGGAGAAGGTGTGCCGTTTATATAGCCCCGGCTGCGGCCCTCTTTGGTGATGGTGCGTCGGAGAATGCAGTCATTATCGGCTTCCAGTTCACGTTCTTCGAGCCATTTTCTGGCTTCCGGCAGTTTGGAAATATCGAATGTGGCTCTGATATCGGCCCGTTCACAGCCGGTACGCACGCAGTCACCATTGGTGCGGGTACCGATGGTGAGTGAGAGGGCGTCGAGCATTATGGATTTACCCGCACCGGTTTCCCCGGTGATTACAGCCATGCCTCTGGGAATTTCCAGATCAAGCTGATCGACGATGGCAAAGTGACGAATCGAGAGATGTGTCAGCATGGAATCGGTTCCGGCCAGAATCCTGTTTATTTATACAGTAATATTCAAGAGCGCCAAGTTCAATGGTCTGTGGTGATTTTCCTGTGAAGAAAATGATTTTCGGCATCCCTTGAATATGGCCGGAGCATCCCCATATTAAGCGGCAATATCGTATATCTGGACTGCTGCGGAGTTGAAGGATGACTGAGGAACAGAACAAGCCTGAAGATCAGGTTGAAGAAACAGTGGTAGCTGAAGACGCTGCGAAAGAGGCTGTTGAGACAGAAGCTGCTGAGATGGAAGGTCTTGAAGGCGAGTTTATTGATGAAAGCAGTTCCCTGGATGCCCTGCAGGACGAGCTGAACCGTGCCCAGCACGATCTGGCGAAAGCCCAGGAACAGGCCCTGCGCGCTGTGGCTGAAGCGCAGAACGTAAAGCGTCGCGCCCAGCAGGATGTGGAAAAGGCCCACAAATTTGGCCTGGATAAATTTGTTGAGTCCCTGCTGCCGGTTGTAGACAGCCTTGAGAATGGTCTGAAAAGCGTGGAAGCCAGTGATGGTGAACACGATGCCATGCGTGAAGGCATGGAACTGACCCTCAAGCTGTTCCTTGATACCCTGGCCAGGTTCCAGGTTGAGCAGCTCAACCCCGTGGGCGAACCCCTGGACCCGAATTTCCACCAGGCCATGACCATGGTTCCCAACCCTGATATGGAACCCAATACGGTAATGGATGTGGTTCAGAAGGGTTACACCCTCCACGGACGGGTGATTCGTCCGGCCATGGTTGTTGTGGCTAAAGCGCCCTGAAGCTCTCCGGAAGCTAAAAAATTGCCCGTTACATCAGAAGGTGTAATGGGCAATTTTTTATCAGGTCTTCAGGATAGGGCAGGCGTGTTAAGCGCTTTACACTTAACGGCAATGATTTTGATAGATCCTTTCAGCTATGTGTACTTCACCGACTGTCATGAGCTTTTCATACAGGTTTTTGAAGGTGATAAGGGGAGAGTTCCAATCGTTATTCGGGTTTGTATTATCTGCCCAGGAGAGCCATTTGGAGAGTATTTCCCATATACACCTATTAGTGTCTCCCCTTTGTTCTTGGGCGATTATACTGAGTGTGGACGGGTTCAAGCCAAGTGCTGAACCAAGCTCTCTCCAGTGTTCAACTCCTTTGCAGCTGGAATAGACCTTACTGAAGTCGTTCAGGCGGAGAGTTTGGCGTGCTGTTCTGCTAAAGCGTCTTGATACAGGCATCACTTGAGAGGTGGAAGGTATCTCTCTGGATACTTCCGAGAGTGGCGTATCGGACAAAGAATATTTCTCCATGCGATGGACAGCCAGGGTAGCCAGCATTTCCCTGGCGTGATCTGAGTCGTCTCGTTGTCTCAGGTCATTCCAGCGGGTTTTTACTTTAGCCTCGATGCTTTTTCTGACATGGCCTTCTGTCAGTAATCCGTTTTCTTCTAACTCTGATGCCAGGTCTTTCCATAAAAAGGCGTAAAGAAGCTCACCCGGACTATAGCCAAGATCTTGCCAGATACGGTGTAACGCCTGGAGGTTATTGGGTCTCGGTGGATTGGTATACAGCTGCTCTCGTATACGTTCACTTTCAGCTTTATCGACTTCTCGTCCCGCAGCCAGGGCAAGAAAACTGATAAGTGAGAGATCAATAGGGTTTCGGACTTTTTTACCCATGATGTCAGTTTCAAAAATACCCTCATGTATTAAGTCGCAGAGTGTTATCAGGTTTTCCTCTGTTGGCGGATCAGCCTTGACGAGGGTGAGAGAAGGGGGGTGGTACTCTGCTGGTAAAGTAAGCATTTCACGTCTCAGGTCCGCCTTAAAATCGAGTTTTTCTAAATAAGGGTGCTTGCTTGCTGTATCGAGAATGGCAGCTATCAGAGTTATTTTTATTTGATTTCTTGCGGCTGTGCTTTTTTCCGTGCTCTGGGCTTCGCAGGCTGCCTGCAGGGCTGCCAGTCGATTTGCCCGGCCATCCTGGCCATCCATAGCGTCAATAAAGATGCGTGGGTATACGCCATGAATTTCCAGATACTTTTGCAGGGGTTGCCAGGGGAAGGCCTCATGCAGGTTTGATTTGAGCCACTCAATAATGGCAGAGGTTTTTCTGTCCAGCTCAGCTTCAGCGAATTGAGCTGCAGCCGCCACTGTATTAACTTCTCTATGACCTATGAGTGTGGTGGTTATCTGAGGAGGCTGTAAATACGACGGCAGGTGAACTCTTCTTTTCTTCTGCTCACTTTTGGGCTCATCCGTTTTCATCTCGTGATCAGAATCCGAACGGAAAAGTTGTTGTGATTGCCCTGCTGTGAATGAAAGGGGAATGGTGTGTCTGTGTGCCATGGCTGGTATCTCCTCTGTCGTGGGGTATATGACAGGTATCCATGGCGGGAAGTGCTGTTGTTTTGTTATTTGGTCAGCGATGCTTGCCTGATTGTTTTCCATAGAAAAGCCGGACTCAGGTCCGGCTTTCGATTGGTAAATACTGCTGCAGAGTGGGACTGTCTTAGATATTGGTAAAGCGCATAGCGGCAACATCATGGCCACTCTGGGCGGAACCAACAATTGACTGCTGGGCCTCCTCCAGTTGGGCAATGACTTTATCCATCTCTTTTTCCTGTTCATTCATAATCATGGCCATTTCATTCAGCCAGCGATTATCCTGAATGCTGCTGTCATCACTCGCCAGAGTCGATTCGTCTGGCACAAGTGTGTCTGTATTATCAGGGTTCATGGCCACGTCCGTCTGGGATGCTGTATCGCCAGCGGGTATCTGGTCGGGGGTATCAGCGACACCACCATTCTCTTCTATCTTTTCCGCTGTTCCGGTGCCTCCTGCAGGAGATGCTGCTGAAGTCTGGGAAGCTTCTTCCATCAGAGTTTGGAAGAAGTCATTGGGGCCACTGGATTGGTCGATGTTGTCCCTTAATGCCATCTGCTGATCCCGGTTAAAGTGACCATCAAGGAACATCTGGTCCACTTTTCCTTTTATGTGATTTTTAGCCGTTTCGGGGCCGAACCTGTAGGTGGAGGTAAAGTAATCCTGGGACAGTGCCTGCATATCTTCATCAAGCTCCGGAGCGGGTACGCCAAGTAACCCCTGCTGCTGCATCTCCGAAACCATGATCTTCTGTTCGCTGTTGGCCTTGTTCTGCATCATTTCCTGGGGGGCGTTAGAAAGCCATATCAGTCCACCGGTAAAGATGGTTGAGAACACCAGTGCCGCGTTGGCGCAGTGGAACTGTTCTTTGGCTGCGGCGTCTTCGCCTTTTATCTGCTCAAGTTCAGCCTTGCGCGCTTCCTGGGCTTCTTTTACCTCAGTTTTTTTGGCTTCAGCTTCCGCGATGGCTGTTTCATTCTGGGTTTCGTTCATTTCTGTCCGCAGGCCGGCAAGCATGGCTTTCAGCTCCTGTGGATCCATTGTGGACAGCTTGTTCATCAGCGCCGGGTCGGGTGAAGGGATTCCCGCCATTGGGCTGCTTTTTCCTGCCGCTGCCTGGCCTTCCGTCTGGCTGATGGTCAGGTTCTCAGTCCCTGCCCTTTGAGGGGCTTGGGATTCTCCAGTGCGTCCGGGTTGCTGAATCGGACCCGTGCCCGGAGAGCTTATCGGGCGATTGCCGCCAATGTTGCCATCTATGCCTGCCATGGGTTAGCCCTCTTTGTTCTCGCTGTTTGCCCCCTTTCCACTCTTCTTGGCGGACTTCTCCAGAATAGCGTGGGCCAGTTTCCATTCCCTGGCGTATTCTTTGCTTCCTTCCGCCAGCTTTTCCGCCCGCTGCATCATGATACGGGCTTCCTTTTTCTTACCGTTTTTCAGCAGGCTTAACGCCAGGTTCAGGGCGGCCTGGGTGTTGTTGTTATCAATAACAAGGGCCTGCTGGAGAGAGGTTTCCGCAGCATCGTAGTTCTTCAGGCGGTATTCACAGGCTCCCAGGGCAGCCATGTAGTCGGAATTGTGGTGATCGTGGGTGAAGAGATAAAGCATGATATTGCGGGCAGCCTCAAAGTTCTGGCTCTCATACTGCTGGTGACCCAGGGCGTAGATAGCGCCAAGCAAGTCTTTATCCATGCCTTTGCATTCGGCAATGGTTTTTCCCTGATAGAGGGTTCCGGCAGTGGCCGGATTAGTTCCGGCGGCTGTCAGCAGGCGTTTAAAAACACCCATGGTGGCTCTCCCTGTGTTTTATACAAACTTCCTGATGGGGATAACGGCCTGTTTTGCCTAAGTCTTAGAGGGAGGTTGTTCGAGGGGGCGAAAGTTATGGATTTCTGGCGTTCCGCCTGATAGCGGCTTCTGGCAGGAGGCAGGCTTCTGTTTTTTCGTCGATCTCTCCCTGTAGAGAGAGGTTCCGGGGACCGAAAGCAAACAAATTTCAAAAAAATCCATGGTATTCCCTTGAAATCGTTTTTCACCGTTCCCATATACCCGGTCAAGCAGTCAGTTAAGGCGGATGGCAAGTGCCGGAGCCGCATCCGGGCTGATGTGAACACCATTTTCAGGTTTTGTATTTAGTTCAAGCCCCAGGCAGGGGTGAAGTGAACGGAGAGGGTTTCGATGAGTAAAGGCAAAATTATCGGTATCGACCTGGGTACCACCAACTCTTGCGTATCCGTACTGGACGGTGACAGCGTAAAGGTTATTGAGAACGCAGAAGGTGCCCGTACTACGCCTTCCATCATTGCGTACACCGACGATGGTGAAACTCTGGTAGGTATGCCTGCCAAGCGTCAGGCTGTGACCAACCCTGACAACACTCTGTTCGCTATCAAGCGTCTGATCGGCCGTCGTTTTGAAGACAAGGAAGTTCAGAAAGATATCGAGATGGTGCCTTACAAAATCACTAAGGCTGACAATGGCGATGCCTGGGTTGAAGTCAAGGGTGACACCATGGCTCCCCCGCAGATTTCTGCGGACATCCTGAAAAAGATGAAGAAGACCGCCGAAGATTACCTCGGTGAGACTGTGACTGAAGCAGTTGTTACCGTTCCGGCTTACTTCAACGACGCACAGCGTCAGGCCACCAAAGATGCTGGCCGCATTGCTGGCCTGGACGTTAAGCGTATTATCAACGAGCCGACTGCCGCTGCGCTGGCTTATGGTCTGGACAAGGCCAAGGGCGACCAGACTATTGCAGTTTATGACCTCGGTGGTGGTACCTTCGATATTTCCGTGATTGAAATTGCCGACGTAGATGGCGAGCATCAGTTTGAAGTGCTGTCCACCAATGGTGACACATTCCTGGGTGGTGAAGACTTCGACATGCTCCTGATCAACTTCCTGGTTGATGAGTTCAAGAAAGATCAGGGCATCAATCTGAAAGGCGATCCCCTGGCCATGCAGCGTCTGAAAGAAGCCGCTGAAAAAGCCAAGATCGAGTTGTCCTCCGCAACACAGACAGACGTTAACCTGCCTTATGTGACTGCCGATGCGACTGGTCCCAAGCACCTGAACATCAAGATCACCCGTTCCAAGCTGGAGTCCCTGGTTGAAGAGCTGGTTGCCCGTTCTCTGGATCCGGTTCGTCAGGCTGTCAAGGACGCTGACCTGAGTGTTTCCGATATCGACGAAGTTATCCTGGTGGGTGGTCAGACCCGTATGCCTCTGGTTCAGCAGAAGGTTGCTGAATTCTTCGGTAAAGAAGCTCGTAAGGACGTTAACCCCGACGAAGCCGTGGCCATGGGCGCGGCCCTGCAGGGTGGCGTACTGTCCGGAGACCGTACCGACGTTCTGCTGCTGGACGTCACTCCGCTGACCCTGGGTATCGAGACCATGGGCGGCGTGATGACTCCTCTGATCGAGAAGAACACCACAATCCCGACCAAGAAGTCCCAGGTGTTCTCTACCGCTGAAGACAGCCAGGCTGCGGTAACTATTCACGTACTGCAGGGTGAGCGCAAGCAGGCTCACGGCAACAAGTCCCTGGGTCAGTTCAACCTGGAAGGTATTCCCGCAGCTCCCCGTGGAATGCCTCAGATTGAAGTCTCCTTCGATCTGGATGCCAACGGTATTCTGAATGTATCCGCCAAGGACAAGAACACCGGTAAAGAGCAGTCTATCGTGATCAAGGCTTCCTCCGGTTTGTCCGATGATGAAATCGAGCAAATGGTACGGGATGCCGAGGCTAACGCCGAGGAAGACAAGAAGTTTGAAGAGCTGGCCCAGGCCCGTAACCAGGCTGACGGCATGGTTCACGCTACCCGCAAGACTCTTGAAGAAGCTGGTGAACAGGCCACCGAAGAAGAGAAGAGCGCTGTAGAAGCTGCCATCAAGGAGCTTGAAGAAGCTCTGAAGGGTGACGACAAGGACGCTATCGAAGCCAAGTCCCAGGCTTTGATTCAGGCTTCCGGTCCTCTGGCCCAGAAGATGGCTGAACAGACTCAGCAGGCCCAGGGTTCAGATGCCGGAGCAGGCGCTCAGGCTGACGCCGGCAAGAAGGACGATAACGTTGTAGACGCCGAGTTCGAAGAAGTGAAAGACGATAAAAAATAAGACGTCTGACACCTCTGAAATAAAGAGCTGATATGCGGCGCGGGAGTTCTCTCCCGCGTCTGCGTAATGAAGTCCGGAGTTCTCTCACCGGATGCTTTGAACGAAAGAATGTGAATTTTCCGGTTGGTGCCAGGTTAGAACGGTTATGTCGAAAAGAGATTATTATGAGGTGCTCGGGATTGCCCGGGATGCCAGCGACAAAGAGATGAAGAAGGCTTATCGCCGTATGGCGATGAAGTTTCATCCTGACCGGAATACTGGCGATAAAAACACCGAAGAGAAGTTCAAGGAAGTCAACGAAGCCTTTGAAATTCTTTCCGATCCCCAGAAGCGTGCAGCGTACGACCAGTACGGCCATGCCGGTGTTGATCCGAGTATGGGCGGGGGCGCTGGTGGCTTTGGCGGTGGTTTTGGTGGAGCTGGTAACTTCGGCGATATTTTTGGCGATGTTTTCGGTGATATCTTCGGTGGTGGTCAGGGTGGCAGTGGCCGCTCAAGTATTCAGCGGGGTGCCGACCTGCGTTACTCCCTTGAGCTGGATCTCGAAGATGCGGTTCGTGGTGTTGAGAAAAAGATTCGCATTCCGACCCTGGTAGAGTGTGGAACTTGTCATGGCTCCGGAGCCAGGAAGGGTTCTTCTGCCACAACCTGCAGTACCTGTGGTGGTCATGGTCAGGTACGCATGCAGCAGGGCTTCTTTGCCGTGCAGCAGACCTGCCCTGAATGTCACGGTTCCGGTAAGGTCATTAAAGATCCCTGCCATGACTGTCATGGCGAGGGCCGGGTTCAGGAATACAAGACTCTGTCTGTGAAGGTGCCGAAAGGTGTTGATACCGGCGACCGTATCCGTCTCTCCGGAGAAGGGGAAGCGGGTGTCAATGGTGGTCCGGCTGGTGATCTGTATGTGCAGATTGATGTGCGCGAGCACAGCATCTTCCAGCGCGATGGTAAGCATCTGTACTGCAAGGTTCCGGTGACCTTTACCGACGCGGCCCTGGGGGGTGAACTGGAAGTGCCGACCCTTGACGGCAAGGTGAAACTGAAGATTCCCGCAGAAACCCAGAGCGGCAAAATGTTCCGCCTCCGTAACAAGGGTGTTGTTCCTGTCCGTGGTGGCAGTCAGGGTGACCTGATTTGTGAAGTGATTGTGGAAACCCCGGTGAAACTCACCAGTCGCCAGAAAGAACTGTTGGAAGAACTGCAGAAAACTTTTGAGGGTGACCATAAACACTCTCCCCAAAAGCGTAGTTTTTTCGATGGCGTGAAAAAGTTTTTTGATGGTATGACCAGCTGATTTTTTCTGTTGTCAGCATATCTGCAGCCCGGCCATTGGCCGGGCTGTTCTGTTTATAGCCTGTTATGGTTTGTGATTCATTGTCTTCTCAGGTGGTTAGATTGCGTTGATAGCCTGGAATTTCTGGGGGGGCTGCAAGTAGGCATCCTGACTCTCAATCAGCTTCAGTTCCCGGCTACCGGTAGCCCAGGTTTTTTCAAATAAGGCAAAAATTGCCCCAGCCGTGTGTTCCAGGGATTTTTTCAGATTTCCGGTTTTCAGATATTTGGCCAGGAATACGGCAGCTGTCGCGTCACCGGAACCATTTACGGGGTAGGGAAATTCCAGTCTGGGGGTGGCAACCAGCCAGGCTTCGTCTTTGTCTGCTGCCAGCATTTCTATTTGTCCGGGGTTGGCGTCGGAGCGAATCAGGCTGGTCACCAGTATTTTTGAAGGTCCCTGATTTTGCAGCTCTTTTGCGGCTTTCAGGGCGTCTTTCAGGGTTTCCACCTTATAACCGGAAAGCAGTTCCAGTTCAAAGTGATTAGGCGTCAGGATATCCGCATGCTGGACAACAGTGTCCCGGAACAGTTCAGGTATGCCGTCACGGACAAAAATATCCCGGTCGATATCGCCAATAACCGGATCACAGCAGTAGATGGCCTTTGGGTTAACCTCTTTAACCTTGGCTACGGCCTCAAGAATGATGCTGCCTATTTCCACGGCTCCTATATAGCCGGAAAGAATAGCCGTGCATTCAGAGAAAACACCGCGATCTTCTATACCGGCAATAACATCGGACACTGTATCTGGTGAAAATACCGGGCCGCGCCAGCTGTCGTGGCCGGTATGGTTGGAAAACATAACGGTATGGACGGGCCAGACTTCAAACCCCATGCGCTGCAGGGGGAAGACGGCAGAAGAATTTCCCGCATGGCCATAGGCCACATGGGACTGAATGGACAGGATATTCATCCGCTCAAATGCTCATTGAGAAGTTTTAAAGGTTCTGGTACGAACTATACAGGATTGCTGGCTGGGCTGTTTGTGCAGCCCAGCCTTGAACAAGAGAACTTCTTATTTAATAGCAGTGGGAAGCTGTGGCGGCAGAATGGGCACAGGGACATTGTCTTGATCTTGGTGATGTTTTCTCATCAAAAGTTGTTCCTGGGATTCGACTGCGGATGGTTTTAATGCGGTCTGTTCTGCACACCTTTCACAGATATGGTAGGTTTTTCGTGTTTGTTCTTTGCACTCGTCACACACGTATCTCCTGTCTTCCTTTATAAGTTCGAAACATCTGAGGCACTTGATTGTTGCGTAAACATTTTTATATGTCATGTTATGTCCTTCACAGCATTTGACTCCTGCTATTGGATGCGTTGGCTGTTGGGGGGAGGGGACGGCGGTGAAATCAACTTCTGACAATTCGGTGGTCAGAGCTCTCATTTTCTCTGTCAGTTGACGGTATTCCTCGCCCAGGGGAATTATCAAACCTTGCCTTTTGTGTGCTGTGCTGTTGTTAGGGGTCGAGCTGGGGGACGATGTTTTTCTTTGTCGTAAAAAAACAGCGCTTGCGGCCAGAGGTGTTTGCCCAATAGTAATAATTTTTGCTGTTAAAGGGGTTGTAGAGTCTGTCTTCTGAGTACTGTATAAATGGACGGTTTTTTCTTCCGGAAGTCCTTCATCAAGAGTGAGTTTGTGTTGATGAACAGCGGTTTTGTTAAGAGTGTGGTTTTCAAGAGAGTTGTAATCAGTTGTTTCTGATTCAGTTTGTGCTTTTGATATAGTGATCAGCTGAAGATTGTATTGCTTTTCAGTTTCGGGGGGAGCGAATGGAGCAGGGGCTGCCTGTCTTGAGAGGATGGTGTGTGTTGTTTGGTCTGTGAGTGGGGAATTTGACAATTCCAGTGTCGTATTTCTCATCAGATATATCTGTACGGACCCGCTATTCCTTAGGTTGAGGGTAAAATGACTCTTCCTATTTTCTGATTTGTTAAATATCACGCTGACCTGGTGAGCACTGTCTCCCTGAATAAGGAAATAGTGTGATGGAAACTGAGAAGAAGCTGCATTATGGAGTAGTGATGACTGGGAGCTGTGCATCTTCATATCTTTTGCATCGGGGAGTCTTTTTTTTGCTTGAGTGATGCCTTCTTGCCCGTTTCCAGTGCTCGCAGCGCCGTCAGCGGTTCTGGTAACCAGGGTGATTTGGGCAGGGTGGTTCCAGATAAGAGTAGCAACCACCGGCGGTTTAATATTTGCGAAAGCTGTTCCTGCCATCAATAACGCCAGAGCGGCAAAAATACCTTGCAATAACCCCTGCCTGATTTCCCCAAAGGAAAGATTTTGGTTGGATACCCTGTATCTGTTTCTCATAGATTAACCTCGCGTGTGAATATTTGAGCCGCAGGTAATATAGATGCTGATACAGAGTGTGTGGCTTAACCTGTTTTTGATGGGAGGGGTTGCTCCTTCAGTTATGGCTGCGATAATTGCTGGCGGATTTAACGGGGTATGGAGCGAGACGAGACAATGACAAGAATCGCAGTGGTCGGCGCGGCCGGTCGTATGGGCAAGGCACTGGTGCAGGCTGTTCATCAGGATGAGGCTGTTGAGTTTTCAGCGGCTACGGATCGTCCGGGCAGTTCCCTGATCGGGGCGGATGCCGGTGAGCTGGCGGGTATCGGCAAGCAGAATGTTGCGCTGGTTGATGACTTGGAGAAAGTGGTTGGCGATTTTGATGTTGTGATTGATTTCACCTCCCCGGAAAGCACCCTGAAACATGTGGAAATATGCCGGGCTAATGGCAAGGGTATCGTTATCGGCACCACAGGCCTGGATGACAGCCAGAAAGAGGCGTTGAAAGACGCTGCCGCGGATATTCCTGTGATCTTCGCTCCCAATATGAGTGTTGGCGTAAACCTGATCTTCAAGTTGTTGGAAACTGCCGCCCGGGTTATGGGTGATGAGAGCGATATAGAAATTGTTGAAGCTCATCACCGCCATAAAGTCGATGCACCTTCAGGTACGGCTCTGCGTATGGGTGAGATTATTGCTGATACTCTTGGGCGTGATCTGCAGAAATGCGCGGTCTATGGCCGTGAAGGTTTTACCGGCGTTCGGGATAAAGACACTATCGGCTTTGCCACAATCCGTGGCGGCGATATCGTCGGAGAGCATAATGCCATGTTTATCGCCGAAGGTGAGCGGGTAGAGATTGGTATCCGTTCTGCCAGCCGGGCCACCTACGCTAATGGTGCTGTTCGCGGTGCCAGGTGGCTGGCGGATCAATCCAGCGGCCTGTTTGATATGCAGGATGTACTGAACCTGCGTTAAGTTTCCTCACAATAACGGTTGCTCTGATCTAAGCTGGACAAGAAATATCAGAGCAGCCGGACAATGTCTAAAAAACAGAATACTGTTCTTATATTGGGAAGTGCCCCCGATGCTTTGAGAGCCCGCTCCTGGGATTGCTCATGTTTCAGTGCCATAGTGGCCATTAATAACGCCTGGCGCATTCGGGCTGACTGGACCCACAGTATTTTCCCTGAAGATTTTTCCCCTGAAAAACGGCCACAGCCTGGTTCTGAGCAGAGTCTGCATGGCGCTGAGGATTTTGTCAGTGTCCAGAATGCCTATGGAGGGTTTGTTTACGCTGGGGGAACTATGGCATTTACTGCTGCCTATTGGGCACTGGGAGCTTTACAGCCAGATATTATTGCTTTTCTTGGCTGCGATATGGTGTATGGGGAAAGTAATCAGACTCATTTTTATGGGAAAGGTGCAGCTGACCCTTTGCGTGAAGATATCACCCTCAGAAATCTGGAATCCAAATCGGCAAGGTTTGAAATACTGGCTGCGATTGAGGGTTGCCGTGTTGTAAATCTTTCTGAAAAACCGGAAAGCAGGCTTCTGTATCCACGTATCTCTTTTGAAAATTTATCCCTTGGGGACATTGGGAAACATCGTGACTGGAATCATGTCTGTGCAGAGGCCGCCATGGAAAAAGAACGGGAGCTGGGTTATTTTGTGGCCAGTGGTCGGTACTGGGAATGTGCTGCGTCGTTCGATATGGGTGAAATAGATAAGCTGGACAGTCTCTGGTTATCTTCAATTAAGCGTGACTAATGGGTATAGGTAGTTCCGCATATTTCATACGTATAATGGACGATAGTCCGTGTCTTTGTTAGGATGCGTAAAATTTGCCTTAAGCAAGCTGGGATGCTGGCTTGGTAAATTTCAAAATATGTAAAAAGCGAGATGGAACTGCGTTGCATCTCGCTTTTTTACGGATGAAATAACGACAATCAGCGTTGTACAGCAGGAGGACACTTTGAGCAGGACTGCCATACTTGCGCTTGAAGACGGCAGTATCTTCCATGGGATCGCCATCGGCAGCGATGGAGAAACCAGCGGCGAAGTAGTCTTCAATACCGCGATGACGGGATACCAGGAAATTCTGACTGATCCCTCTTATGCCCGTCAGATTGTCACCCTGACCTACCCTCATATCGGGAATACTGGTACCACACCGGAAGATGAGGAAGCTAGGCAGATCTGGTCAGCCGGCCTCGTGATTCGTGACCTTCCCCTTCTTGCCAGTAACTGGCGAAACTCTGAACCCCTCGGTGCATACCTTGAACGACGCAATATCGTTGCTATCGCGGATATTGATACCCGGCATCTGACTCGTATTCTTCGGGAAAAAGGTGCCCAGAGCGGAGCTATTGTTGCCGGCCCCGGTGCCACCGAAGCCCGGGCCCTTGAGCTGGCTGGCGCGTTCCCCGGCCTGAAAGGCATGGATCTGGCGAAGGTTGTGACCACGGCGGAAAACTATTCCTGGACCGAGGGTGTCTGGGTGCTGGAAACTGACAGCCACAAAGACAGAGCCGACGATGCCCGTTTCCACGTGGTGGCCTACGACTTTGGCGTCAAGCGTAACATCCTGCGCATGCTGGCTGAGCGTGGTTGTCGCCTGACTGTGGTGCCGGCTACAACTCCGGCAAAAGATGTTCTGGCTCTGAACCCCGATGGTGTATTCCTGTCCAACGGCCCCGGCGACCCGGAACCCTGCGACTATGCTATTGCCGCAATTCAGGAAATTCTGGAAACCGAGCTTCCGGTGTTTGGTATCTGCCTGGGTCACCAGCTGCTGGCCCTGGCCTCCGGTGCCCAGACCGAGAAGATGAAGTTTGGTCACCACGGTGCCAACCACCCGGTACAGGATCTGGATACCGGCGTTGTGATGATTACCAGCCAGAACCACGGTTTTGCAGTGTCCGAAGAGGGCCTGCCAGGCAGTTTGCGGGCCACCCATAAGTCTCTGTTCGACGGTTCTCTTCAGGGTATTGAGCGAACTGACCGTCCGGCCTTCAGCTTCCAGGGTCACCCGGAAGCCAGTCCGGGCCCTCATGATGTTGCGCCCCTGTTTGACCGGTTTGTAGCCGAGCTGGAAAAGCAGCGATAAAAAGAAAAAGGCGGCTGCGGCCGCTTTTTTCAAGGCGTTATGATTCAAAGCTTCCCATTCAAGGCTTTTCAAATAAAGAACGACGTTGCGGACACAGGCAGTAACATCCAGAAACACAACGCGCAGCGTGAACCATGTGAACAGAGTGTAGAAAAACATCATGGCAAAACGGACAGATATCAAAAGCATTCTGATTCTTGGCGCTGGCCCTATCGTAATCGGGCAGGCCTGCGAATTTGACTATTCCGGTGCCCAGGCCTGTAAGGCGCTGAGGGAAGAGGGTTACCGGGTTATTCTGGTGAACTCCAACCCGGCCACGATCATGACCGACCCGGTGATGGCGGACGCGACTTATATTGAACCCATCCGCTGGGAAACCGTAGAAAAGATTATTGAAAAAGAGCGCCCGGACGCTGTGCTTCCCACCATGGGTGGCCAGACAGCCCTGAATTGTGCCCTTGATCTGGAAAGCCACGGCGTACTGGAAAAGTATGGCGTAGAGATGATTGGCGCCAACGCCGAAACCATCGACAAGGCCGAAGACCGCAGCAAGTTTGATGTGGCGATGAAGAATATCGGCCTGGACTGCCCTCGCGCCGGTATCGCACGCAGTATGGAGGACGCTTATAAAGTCCTCGATATGGTTGGCTTCCCCTGTATTATTCGTCCGTCGTTTACCATGGGTGGTACGGGTGGCGGCATTGCCTATAACAAGGATGAATTTGAAGAAATCTGTAATCGTGGTCTGGATTTGTCTCCGACCAATGAGTTGCTGATTGATGAATCCCTGATCGGCTGGAAAGAATATGAGATGGAAGTTGTCCGTGACAAAAACGACAACTGCATCATTGTCTGCGCCATCGAAAACTTCGACCCCATGGGTGTACACACCGGTGATTCCATCACTGTTGCCCCGGCCCAGACCCTGACCGATAAGGAATACCAGATCATGCGTAACGCCTCCCTGGCGGTATTGCGTGAGATTGGTGTAGAAACCGGTGGCTCCAACGTTCAGTTTGGTATTAATCCGGAAGATGGCCGGATGGTCATTATTGAAATGAATCCCCGGGTGTCCCGTTCTTCTGCCCTGGCATCCAAGGCAACAGGTTTCCCGATTGCCAAGGTGGCCGCGAAGCTGGCGGTGGGTTACACCCTCGACGAGCTGCAGAACGATATCACCGGCGGTGTGACTCCGGCTTCGTTTGAGCCGGCTATCGACTATGTCGTGACCAAGATTCCTCGTTTTGCCTTCGAGAAGTTCCCCCAGGCCGATGCTCGCCTGACTACCCAGATGAAGTCTGTGGGTGAGGTGATGGCGATCGGACGTACATTCCAGGAATCCCTGCAGAAAGCGCTGCGTGGTCTGGAAGTGGGCGTTTCCGGTCTTGATCCTGTTGTTGCCCTGGATAGCCCGGCTGCGGAAGAGAAAGTCCGTGAAGAGCTGATTACTCCGGGAGCCGAGCGTATCTGGTACCTGGCAGATGCCTTCCGTCTGGGGCTGAGCCTGGTGGATATTTTCCGCCTGACCAAGATCGACCCCTGGTTCCTGGCGCAAATGGAAGACCTGCTGAAGGAAGAGGCTGATCTGGCGGGTGTTTCCGTGGCAGACCTGGATTACAGCACCCTGCGTCGCCTGAAGCGCAAGGGTTTCAGTGATGCCCGTCTGGCGACTTTGTTGAATGTGGCTGAAGACGCTGTTCGCAAGCACCGCCTGTCCCTGGATCTCCGTCCGGTATTCAAACGTGTGGATACCTGTGCTGCGGAGTTCGCCTCTGATACCGCCTACATGTACTCAACCTATGAGGAAGAGTGTGAAGCGGCGGTATCTGATAAAAAGAAGATCATGGTTATCGGCGGAGGTCCTAACCGTATCGGTCAGGGTATCGAGTTCGATTATTGCTGTGTGCATGCGGCTTTGGCTATGCGGGAAGACGGTTACGAGACCATTATGGTCAACTGTAACCCCGAGACAGTGTCTACCGACTATGACACTTCCGATCGTCTCTACTTTGAACCGGTGACCCTGGAAGATGTGCTGGCCATTGTTGATGTTGAACAGCCCGATGGCGTAATTGTCCAGTACGGTGGCCAAACCCCCCTGAAGCTCTCCCTGGCTCTGAAAGCCGCTGGTGCCAGGATTATCGGTACCAGCCCGGAAGCCATCGATATGGCGGAAGACCGGGAGCTGTTCCAGAAGATGATCCAGAAGCTGGGTCTTCGTCAGCCTTCCAATGCCACGGTGCGCAGCCTGGAAGACGCTGTGGTTAAGGCTAAGGAGATTGGTTATCCGCTGGTGGTGCGCCCGTCCTATGTTCTGGGTGGTCGGGCCATGGAGATTGTTGGTACGGAAGCTGAACTGAACCGTTACATGAATGAAGCGGTGCAGGTCTCCAACGACAGTCCTGTCCTTCTCGATTTCTACCTGACCCATGCCGTAGAAGTGGATGTGGATGCGATCTGTGACGGTAAGGATGTGGTGATCGGTGCGATCATGCAGCATATCGAGCAGGCGGGTGTTCACTCCGGTGACTCCGGTTGTTCCCTGCCGCCCTACGATCTGCCGGACGATGTTCAGAACACCATTCGTGATCAGGTGAAGGCCATGGCCCTTGAGCTGGGGGTGGTTGGCCTGATGAATGTGCAAATGGCGGTCCAGGATGGCGATATCTATGTAATTGAGGTGAACCCGAGAGCCTCAAGAACTGTACCCTTCGTTTCCAAGTGTATTGGCATATCCCTGGCCAAGATTGCTGCCCGGGTAATGGCGGGAGCGACCCTTGCTGATTTGGGCTACACCGAGGAGATTATTCCTGAGCAGGTTTATGTGAAGGAAGCGGTCTTCCCGTTCAATAAATTCCCCGGTGTTGATCCGATACTCGGCCCGGAAATGAAGTCTACCGGTGAGGTGATGGGGGTTGGTGACAGTTTCCCGGAAGCCTACGCCAAAGCCCAGCTGGCGGTAAAAATGCAGCTTCCGGCTGGTGGGCAGGCTATTCTGAGCGTCCGCGAGCGGGACAAGCCCCGTGTGGCCGAGCTGGCCCGTCTGCTGCGGGATAATGGTTTCTCCCTGTTTGCCACCAGTGGTACGGCTGCGGTTCTGGAAAGGGCCGGTATTGAGGTTGAGGTGGTCAATAAGGTGAAGGAAGGCCGTCCGCACCTTGTGGATAAAATCGTCAATGGCGAAATTGATTTCGTGGTTAATACTACTGAGGGTCGTCAGGCGATAGCTGATTCCTTTACAATTCGTCGATCAGCCCTGATGAACAAGGTGCTCTATACCACAACCATGCCCTGTGCCCTCGCGGTTGCGCAGGCCATTGAGTTTGGCCCGGAGCAGAGTGTCAGACGACTACAGGATTTACACGAAGGTATAACTGAATGCAGCGCTACCCCATGACAGTGGAGGGCGAAAAGGCGCTCCGCGAGGAGCTGAAAGTTCGCAAAGGCAAGGAGCGTCCCAAGATTGCAGCGGCAATCGCGGAAGCCCGTGAGCTTGGCGATTTGAAAGAGAACGCCGAGTACCACGCGGCACGTGAGCAGCAGGGATTTAATGAAGGTCGTGTCCAGGAGCTGGAAGCCAAGCTTTCCAATGCCCAGGTGATCGACATCACTGAGATCGAGAACACCGGCAGGGTGATTTTTGGTGTAACAGTCTCCCTGATGAATGCAGATGATGAGTCTGTTGTTACCTACAAGGTTGTGGGTGAGGACGAAGCCTCCATCAAGGAAGGCAAGCTGTCAGTCACATCTCCCATCGCCCGGGCCCTGATTGGTAAGGAAGAGGGTGATGTGGTTGTGGTTGCCACTCCCGGTGGCCAGATGGAGTACGAGATTGAGGGAGTGAAACACATCTGATTATTGATCTGGTGATAGCCATCCTTCACAGGAAAGTGGGCAGCTTAAGGGCTGTCTGTTTTCTATGGGTGTTTTGCATGCAAGGGTTCCCATGCAAGAGTTCCAGGGCTGGAGCAGCCCTTAGCGGCAGGTGCTTGGAAGATAGGTGTCTGAACTGATTTTATACTGAGGTAGATAATGGTTTTGGCAGGTCCAGGTAATATTTCCACCGTCTGTGGAGGGCCTTAATAGCAGCATTCCGTCAACAGGTAGCCCTGTGCAGTTCGCTCCCAATCCCTCCCCATTGAACCAGAGTTCAATGAATTTCAGGTATCCTGACCACCTTATGCAACTGAGTTCACCGCTTCCGGCTGTGGCCGCAGCGTTATAAAACAGGAGGTTGGTTGTAGGAAGAGAGCCGTTAACTGCATAGTGCTCTGATATTTCGCTTTTAGCTTTTGCAGAAAGCCGTAATCCTTCGGCAATTTGTGTTTGGCGGATATAGGTTTGGTAAAAAGGCATGGCTATAGCTGCAATAATGCCGAGAATAGCAATAACAATCATAATTTCTATCAGGGTGAAACCCTTTTCTGAGTGGTTGGTATTTTTTAGCAATTGCAATCCCGACACATGGCTGTTCCTAGATTTTATTAAAGACTACTTCCAGAAAACTGTCTTGGCGGAATGAATACTGGTGATCAGAGGATGCGCTTTAATGGAATGGCGCTGAGGTGGTGATTCAAAGTTTTTAAGGGAGTGGTTTTTGTCAGAACCGATCTACAGGGTGGGAAGTAATTTGCCTAATTCGCTTAGAGAATCAGGCCTGTTACTGCAGGATAACTGCTCATTTTTTGTAGGCAAAAGTGTCCGCTTTGAAAGTGGCACCCTTGATATTACCGGGCTATAGCAAGTCGACCAGAAAATTTGCCTACAAGTTCTGAGTAGTTACACTGCAGGGGGTCAGCCTGCCGGGCGGAGGAGATTGGAAAGCTTGGCGTTGGGTTCTTTGGCGGGTTTTAGAATCAGTGCGATTTTGCCTATGGTCTGAATATTTTCCGCGCCGCAGGTTTCGCACAGTTCATTCATCAGCTGCTTTCTGGTTTCCCGGTCAGTGATCGCAAACTTCACCTTGATCAGTTCGTGATCTTTCAGTGCTCTCAGGGTTTCTTCGACAACACCTTCGGTCATGCCGTTCTCGGAAACAATAACTACAGGTTTCAGGTTATGCCCGATGGCACGTAATTCCCGTCTTCTTTCGGCTTTTAGCGCCATGGTGAATTCTCCAGAGGGTATATGAATAAACAGGAGGCGCATTTTATAGGTACTTACAGGGGATGCAAGGTGGTAGGGATGTTCCTGATTGGGTAGTCGAGGCTTATTCGCTAAAATGCCCATCTGTTAAATTTTCGGGGCAGGAAAGTGCCTGCTCTGGTCAGAGTGTTTTAGAGGACGGGGGTTGTGTCGAGATCGAAAAGTAGTGCCGGCTGGTTGAAAGAGCATTTTGATGACCAGTATGTCCAGCAGTCCCAGCAGGACGGCTATCGCTCAAGAGCCAGTTACAAACTGCTGGAAATTGCTGAGAAAGATAAATTGTTTCGCCCAGGCATGTCTGTGGTAGACCTTGGGGCAGCCCCTGGGGGCTGGACCCAGGTGGCGGGCGAGAAAATCGGAGACAAGGGGCGGGTGGTCGCCTCCGATATTCTGCCTATGGACCCGATCGCGGATGTGGCTTTTGTGCAAGGTGACTTTACAGAAGATTCTGTACTTGCCGAAATTCTGGAATCAATCGGTTCAGACCAGGTTGATCTGGTGATCTCTGATATGGCACCGAATATGAGCGGCGTGAAAGCGACTGATCAACCCAAAGCCATGTATCTGGTGGAGCTGGCCCTGGATCTGGCCCGTCAGGTGCTGAAGCCCGGTGGAGCTTTCCTGGTCAAAATATTTCATGGTGAAGGCTTTGATGAATATCTGAAGGATATGCGTACCAGCTTTGGCAACGTGGTAACCCGTAAGCCAGGTGCGTCCCGTACCCGTTCCAGCGAAACCTACCTGTTAGGGCGGCAGTTCAGGGGTTAGGGGGCACTGAGCCGATTACAGGGCGTCAACAGGCCCTGACGTAATTTTTCATTATTTCGGGGTTGTAAACAGGGAGAGAGTCCCCAAATTGGTATCAAGACTTTGTTTGGACGGTACGTCCTGAGAGAACATGGTTTTTAACAGTGGTTTTTAATAACAGGCATGATAGTCAGAGTCTGTCTCTGGATGCTGTTTCTGGCTGTCATTCTGTAGTAATGTGGAGTTTTCAGGTATCGCGTTTTGCGTTGCACCTCCTCAATTAACACGGGAAGCTCTGGCGTTCTCACCTGATACAGAGCCTACAAGTTATCAGTCGTACCGAATGCGCTCGGTGAGGGTACATATTTGAATGACATGGCAAAAAATCTGATCTTATGGGTGATAATTGCCCTCGTGCTGTTGACGGTTTTCAAAAACTTCGACGGCATGCAATCCTCTACCCAAAAGGTCAATTACTCGGACTTCGTGACTCAGGTCGATAACAGTCAGGTCAGCCGCGTGCTGATTGATGGTTATACCCTGACCGGAACCTATACCAATAACGAACGCTTCGAAGTCAACCTTCCGCCGACTGTGCGGGATGACAAACTGATGGACGAAATGCTCCGCAATGGCGTCCAGGTCGAAGCCAAACCCATTGAGAAGCAAAGCATCTGGTCCCAGCTGCTGGTGGCCAGTTTTCCCATTCTTGTAATCATCGCTGTGTTTATGTTCTTTATGCGGCAGATGCAGGGCGGCGGTGGCGGCAAAGGCGGCCCCATGAGCTTTGGCAAGAGCAAGGCCCGCCTGCTGTCGGAAGACCAGATCAAAACCACTTTCGCGGATGTGGCTGGCGTTGATGAAGCCAAGGAAGATGTTCAGGAACTCGTAGACTTCCTGAAAGACCCGAGCAAGTTCCAGCGCCTGGGTGGTCGTATTCCCCGTGGTGTGCTGATGGTTGGTTCTCCAGGTACGGGTAAAACCCTGCTGGCCAAGGCTATTGCCGGTGAAGCGAAGGTACCCTTCTTTACCATCTCTGGTTCCGACTTTGTGGAAATGTTTGTGGGTGTGGGTGCGTCCCGTGTCCGTGACATGTTCGAGCAGGCCAAGAAGCAGGCCCCCTGCATTATCTTTATCGATGAAATTGATGCGGTGGGTCGTCACCGTGGCGCAGGTATGGGTGGTGGTCACGATGAACGTGAGCAGACCCTGAACCAGCTGCTGGTAGAAATGGATGGCTTCGAGGCAAACGACGGTATCATTGTTATCGCAGCGACTAACCGTCCTGACGTACTTGACCCCGCGCTGCTGCGTCCTGGCCGTTTCGACCGCCAGGTTGTTGTACCTCTGCCGGATATTCGTGGCCGTGAACAGATTCTCAAGGTGCACATGCGTAAGGTACCCTGTGGAGATGATGTAAAAGCCAGTGTGGTTGCCCGTGGTACGCCCGGTTTCTCCGGTGCTGATCTGGCCAACCTGGTGAACGAAGCGGCATTGTTCGCTGCCCGTTCCGACAAGCGCACGGTTGGCAAACTGGAGTTTGACCAGGCCAAAGACAAAATCATGATGGGCGCCGAACGCAAGTCCATGGTGATGAGCGAAAAAGACAAGGAGATGACCGCTTACCATGAAGCTGGTCACGCCATTGTCGGTCGCCTGATGCCTGAGCATGATCCGGTTTACAAAGTGTCCATTATTCCCCGTGGCCGTGCCCTGGGTGTGACCATGTACCTGCCGGAAGAGGACAAAATCAGCTATAGCCGCAGATACCTGCTTGGCCGTGTGGCCTCCATGTATGGTGGTCGTATCGCTGAAGAGATGTACTATGGCAAAGATGGTGTCTCCACCGGGGCTTCCAACGATATCCAGCAGGCTACCAATATGGCCCGCAATATGGTGACGCGCTGGGGTCTGTCGGAGAAGCTTGGTCCTCTGCTGTATACCGAGGAAGAGGGTGAAGTCTTCCTGGGTAAGAGTCAGGGTACTCATCATGCCGGTGTCAGCGGTGAAACGGCGAAAATCATTGATCAGGAAATGCGTGTGATCATTGATGAGTGCTATGCCACTGCGGAGAGGATTCTTGATGAGAATCGTGGTGCCATGGAGCTGATGAAAGATGCTCTGATGGAGTATGAAACCATCGATGCCGAGCAGATTGATGACATCATGGAAGGCCGTAAACCTCGTCCCCCAAAAGACTGGGATGAGAACGGTGATTCTGGTCATCCGGAAGCGAAAGCGGAGAGGGCTGCTCCGGCCAATGACGCGCCTTCCTCTGACGACTCCAAAGACAGTGGTGATAAGCCCGTTGGCGGACCTGCCGGTCAGCACTGACAGGGTGTAAATGAAAAAAGGGAAGCTTCGGCTTCCCTTTTTTGCAGGTGGGTGAACAGTCAGATTTCAGCCGGGCCTTTTCGGGCGTATACTTCCCTGTCATATCTTTGTAAGGTGACGTGCCTGCCTGGTTGCGTGGGTGAGTTACAGTGTTAATAAAATTTACGGAACCGGTTGCTGTTTAACCATGCAGAAAACACTGAGCTGCGCAGGGCGTGAGCTGGATCTTTCTACTCCTGGGGTGATGGGGGTTTTAAATGTTACCCCGGACTCCTTCTCTGATGGTGGGCGTTACAGCTCGTTTGATCGGGCTATGGATCATGCCCGGAAAATGATTGAGGCTGGTGCCAGAATTATTGATATTGGTGGTGAGTCAACCCGACCCGATGCCAAGGAAGTCCCTGCAGAAGAAGAGATTGGCCGTGTGGTGCCGGTGATCAAGGCCCTGCGGGCGGAATCGGGCGTTATTATCTCCATTGATACCAGTTCCCCTGAGGTGATGAGAGCCGCTGTGGCAGCCGGGGCGGATATTATCAATGATGTTCGTGCCCTGGTGCGTCCGGGAGCGCTGGAGGCCGCCGCTGAGTGCAGTGTGCCGGTTATCCTGATGCACTCCCTGGTTGACCAGCCCGCGCCGGGGTTTAAGCCGGACTATGATGATGTTATCGAGTCCGTGTCCGTCTACCTTATGTCCCGTGTGGAGGCTTGTGAAGCCGCAGGAATAAGTCGGGAACGTATTATTCTGGACCCGGGTTTTGGCGGTGGCATGTTCGGAAAGACCGCTGAGCATGATCTGCAGATGGTGCGTCGCCTGAGGGAGTTTCACACACTGGATTTTCCGTTGCTGGTTGGCGTGTCCCGAAAGTCGTTTATCGGGGCTGTGCTGGAAAATACAACAGATGAACGTATGGCAGGCAGCCTTGCGCTGGCTGTTCTGCTGGCTCAGGCCGGAGCGCAGCTTATTCGTGTTCATGATGTAAAAGAGACCGTGGATGCGCTGAGGATGCTGAAGGCTGTGGAAGCGGCCTGATGTGCGCTTTGCGAAAAGATTGAAGAATTAAGGAAGACGGTATGGGTCGTAAGTATTTTGGAACAGACGGCGTTCGTGGCAGGGTTGGTCAGTTTCCAATCACACCTGAGTTCGTCCTGAAACTGGGCTGGGCCGCAGGCAAGGCCTTTGCCGGGCAGGGCGCAAACAGAGTGATTATCGGCAAGGATACACGACTGTCTGGCTATATGTTTGAGTCCGCCCTTGAGGCGGGTCTGTCCGCGGCGGGTGTGGATGCCTGGCTGCTTGGCCCGATGCCAACGCCTGCTGTCGCCTATCTGACCCGCACTTTTAATGCCAGTGCCGGCATTGTGATCAGTGCTTCCCATAACCCTTATTACGACAACGGTATCAAGTTCTTCTCTGCTGAAGGTACAAAACTGCCGGATACTGTTGAGCTGGCCATGGAAACCCTGCTGGACCAGGAAATGGATGTAGCGGACCCGGCTGAGTTTGGCCGGGCCCGTCGGGTTGATGATGCCGCTGGCCGTTATATTGAATACTGCAAGGCGACAGTGGGTCCCCTTGATCTTTCCGATATGAATATTGTTGTGGATGCCGCCCACGGTGCGACGTATCACGTAGGTCCGGATGTATTCCGTGAGCTGGGTGCGAAGGTTAATGCTATCGGTGTATCCCCGGACGGTCTGAATATTAATGCTGGTGTGGGCTCAACAGATCTGGATGCTCTGAAGGCGAAAGTTGCTGAAACCGGCGCAGATCTGGGTATTGCCTTTGATGGTGATGGTGACCGCGTACTGATGGTCGACAATGAAGGTCGGGAAGTGGACGGTGATGAGCTGCTCTACATTATTGCCCGCTTCCGTCACAGTCAGGGCGGTCTGTCTGGTGGAGTGGTTGGTACTGTGATGTCCAACCTCGGCCTGGAAAAAGCCTTTGAAGGTGCGGGTATTCCTTTTGCCCGTGCCCGGGTAGGTGATCGCTATGTGAATGAACTGCTTCAGTCCCGTGGCTGGCAGTTGGGTGGAGAATCCTCCGGTCATTTGATCTGCCGCCATGTTTCTACCACCGGAGATGGTATTGTTGCAGCGCTCCAGGTGCTCAGGGCGATGGTAAATACCGGCCGAAACCTGAAAGATCTCTGTGGCGATATGGTGAAATATCCCCAGACCATGATTAATGTGCGCATGGTGGAAAGGATTGATCCGGATAAAAATCTGGCCATCAGCGAGGCTGTTCGTCAGACTGAAGCCGATTTGGCCGGGCGTGGCCGGGTGCTGTTACGTACATCTGGTACAGAACCTGTTATCAGGGTCATGATTGAAGGGGAAAATGCTGCCGAGGTTTCGGAGAGGTGCCGCTCCCTGGCTGATGTTGTTGAGGCGGAAGCAGGCTGATAGCCCGATTTTTTACAAGATATATGCGCTGCCGGATTTTCCTGTGGTGTTATTTGCATGTGTGCCCATTGTCATGCGTGCTGACGGTACGCTAACATTCCGTCCCTTCTGATAACGAGGTTTTGTATGCGCAAGCCGCTTGTTGCCGGTAACTGGAAAATGAACGGGTCCCGCAAGTCGGTGGCGGCTCTGCTGGCAGGGCTTAAGACCGGATCTGCAGAGTTGGCCGGTGAGGTAGAAACTGCGGTTTTTCCTCCGGCTGTTTATATCCAGCAGGTAGCAGATGCGCTGGCCGGGAGTCCGGTCGCCTGGGGGCTGCAGAATATCTGTACTGAGGCCAAAGGTGCCTATACCGGTGAAGTTTCTGTCGATATGGCGCAGGATTTTTCCTGTACTATGGTGTTGGTCGGTCATTCCGAGCGTCGTGCTCTGTACGGTGAGTCCGATAAGGATACTGCCGACAAAGTGCAGAGGGCCGGAACGCTCGGACTGGTTCCTGTATTGTGTGTGGGTGAAACGCTGGAAGAGCGTGAAGCTGGTCAGACTATGAATGTCGTATCCCGGCAGATCAGAGTCGTCCTTGATCATGTGGGCGCTGCAGCGCTGGAAAAGCTGGTCATTGCCTACGAGCCTGTCTGGGCGATTGGCACCGGCTTAACAGCGACGCCAGAACAGGCCCAGGATGTTCATGGGGAAATCCGGACTCTGCTTGCCTGTTATAATGCGGATCTGGCATCGCGCACCAGGATTCTTTACGGTGGCAGTGTTAAAGCGTCAAATGCGGCAGAGATTTTTGCCAAGCCCGATGTTGATGGTGGTCTCGTGGGCGGCGCATCTCTGGTTATACAGGACTTTCTCTCTATTTGTGGTGCTGCGGGTTAAAGAATGGAAACATTGATTCTTATTGTTCATGTATTGGTGGCTCTGGGCCTGATTGGCCTGGTGATGTTGCAGCAGGGTAAGGGGGCAGAAACCGGCGCTTCTTTTGGCTCCGGCGCGTCGCAAACCGTTTTTGGCAGCCAGGGCTCCGGGAATTTCCTGTCCCGCTCCACTGCCATTCTGGCGACTGTGTTTTTCGTAACCAGTATCTCCCTGGCCATGATTGCCCGGGACAAGGCTGTTGCGCTGACTTCCGGTGGTATCGAAGGTATTCCCGACCAGATTCCCGCAGCTGTGCAGGAAGCTCCCGCGACTTCCGATGTGCCGGAAGTTGGTGATTCTACAGTAGATTCTTCGGATTCTCCTGTGGTAGACTCTGCCGCGTCTGCTGAGGGTGATGTCCCACAGGGTGAGGTTAAAAAGCCAGCCGTGGTCGCGCCTTCTGAAGGTTCTTCCAGGTAATACTGGTTTTAGCGGTTATCTGTAAGTGGCAGCAGTATCTGAAGCCGAAGTGGTGGAATTGGTAGACACGCCATCTTGAGGGGGTGGTGTCCTATGGACGTGCGGGTTCAAGTCCCGCCTTCGGCACCAGTTTCAGAGGCATCTGCGAAGCAGGTGTTGATATTGTCAGAGCAACCAGCGGGGTCCGTGTTTGACGGCTTATGGATTCTGACAATATACTCTCAAAGTTTTGGTGCGGGGTGGAGCAGCCTGGTAGCTCGTCGGGCTCATAACCCGAAGGTCGTCAGTTCGAATCTGGCCCCCGCTACCAATATTAAGAAAAGCCCCTTATGCAGGGGCTTTTTGTTATGATCGGAAAAATCTGATCTGAAGTGTGGTCGGCTATATACTGACCAAAGCTCAATATGGTGCCGAAAGGTTGTAACAAAGTCCGACGCTGGATGATCTGAAGATGTAATTGGAAACCCGCTTTGCCGAGCATATCCAGCTATGTACATGGTATATGCAATAGAAGGAAGGTGCGGTTCACATATGTATCTGGAATGGCTTCGGCTGTTTTGCGGTACCAGTGGAGGATGGGCTTTTTAGCCCTTTTTTTATTGCTGTTGCGGAGTGATCTTAAGGCAACGTGCTTTTAAGGCAACGTGGTTTTAAGGAAAGCCCAATGCGGTTTTGTCGTCAGTACGAGGGTGTTATCAGTGGCAGGCAAGCTGGAAGTACTGCGCGAGCTTGTTGATCCCGTTGTGAAGTCGCTTGGATGCGAACTCTGGGGGGTTGAGTTCGTTTCGCAGGGTAAGCAGACTAATCTGCGGGTGTTTATCGACAAGGAATCAGGTGTAGGGCTGGAAGACTGTGAAGGTGTCAGCCGTCAGCTGAGCGCTGTACTTGATGTCGAAGATCCGATCGCCAGTGAATATACCCTGGAGGTATCTTCGCCGGGGCTGGATCGACCTCTGTTCACACTGGAGCAGTATGTCGCCTTTGCGGGAAATCAGGTCGACATGCGCTTGCGGGTTCCCTTTGAAGGGCGACGGAAGTATCGGGGAGTGATTCGGGGTGTAGAAGGTGATGAGGTGGTGATTATCTGTGATGACCATGAATACCTTTTTCCCTTTGACACTATTGATAAAGCGAATGTAATACCGCAGTTCTGATGCCTGCCCGCGGCTCCTTCTGGAGGGAAAGCGGGTCCGTAAGGGAAGAACCGGTTTAACGATGCGCGAGGCAGAGCATGAGCAAAGAGATTCTGTTAGTCGTTGAATCCGTCTCCAATGAAAAGGGAGTACCGCCCGATGTTATTTTCGAGGCGATTGAAACTGCCCTGGCGACGGCTACGAAAAAACGCTATGAGACTGAGGTGGACATTCGCGTCGCGATTGATCGGGCAACCGGCGATTACGACACTTTCCGCCGCTGGACCGTTGTAGCGGACGAAGATTTTGAAATTCCTGGTGCCCACCTGACTCTGGATGAGGGCAAGGAGAAAGACGAAGCCCTGGAAATTGGCGATATCTGGGAAGAGCCGGTGGAATCCATCGCCTTCGGGCGTATCGCGGCCCAGACGGCCAAGCAGGTTATCGTACAGAAGGTACGTGAAGCCGAGCGTCGTCAGATGGTTGATTCCTACCGGGATAAACTCGGCGAGCTGGTGAACGGCACCATCAAGAAGGTGAACCGTGACACCCTGATCGTCGACCTGGGCAACAATGCTGAAGCGGTTCTGCGCAAGGACCAGGTTATCCCCCGGGAAACCTTTCGCATGAGCAGTCACGTACGTGCTCTGCTGCACTCTATTTCCGAAGAGAACCGTGGTCCCCAGCTGATGATGAGCCGGACCTGTCCGGAAATGCTGATTGAGTTGTTCCGCATCGAAGTGCCGGAAATTGCCGAAGAGGTTATCGAAATCAGGGCCGCTGCCCGTGACCCGGGTTCCCGCGCCAAGATTGCGGTGAAAACCAACGATGGCCGCATTGACCCCGTGGGTGCCTGCGTTGGTATGCGTGGATCCCGTGTACAGGCGGTTTCCAATGAGCTGGGCAATGAGCGTGTTGATATTGTGCTGTGGGATGATAATCCCGTTCAGTTCGTGATCAATGCCATGCAGCCTGCGGAAGTGGCTTCCATCATCGTTGATGAAGACAACCACACCATGGATCTGGCGGTTGCTGAAGACAACCTGGCCCAGGCCATCGGGCGTGGCGGGCAGAACGTACGTCTGGCCAGTGAGATGACTGGCTGGAATCTTAACGTCATGACTGAAGAGGCTGCCGAAGCCAAGCAGCTTCAGGAATCTGACAAGCAGGCCCAGGTTTTTGTTGAGCATCTGGATGTCGACATCGACCTTGCCCGTACTCTGGTGGAAGAAGGGTTCACCAGTCTGGAAGAAGTTGCCTATGTTCCTGTCGAAGAGATGGCAGGAATTGATGGTTTTGACGAAGAAGTGGTTAACGAGCTGCGCCAGCGTGCAAAAGATCGTCTGCTGACTCTCGCTATTGCCAATGAAGAACGACTGGAAGGTGCCCGGCCGGCTGAAGATCTCCTGGGTCTGGAGGGGCTGGAAGAAAAGCTTGCCTATGAACTGGCAGCCAGGGGTGTACGTACCCTTGAGGAACTTGCTGAACAGGCAACTGACGAGCTGGAAGATATTGAAGGTCTGGATTCCGAGAAGGCTGCAGAGCTGATCATGAAAGCACGGAATATCTGCTGGTTCGGAGAAGAGAACTGAGCTGGCCACTAGAGGAGAAGTTTATATGGCAGATGTAACAGTATCACAACTTGCCGAGGTGGTCGGAGCTCCGGTTGAACGCCTGCTCAAGCAGATGAATGACGCGGGTCTTCCCCATAAGTCGTCTGAGCAGCCGGTTTCTGATGTCGAGAAGGCTGCTCTGCTGGCCCACCTGCGTCGTTCCCATGGTGGTGGCGCGGCTTCCGGTTCTGTAGCGGCAGACCCGGAACCCAAGCAGGTGACTCTGAAACGCAAGACCGTCAGCCAGATGAAAGTGGCGGGCGGTTCCGGCAAGAACAAAATTGTGAACGTGGAAGTGCGCAAGAAGCGTACTTATGTGAAGAGCGAAGCGAAGTCTGATCTTGAGGGCGAGAAGAAGCGTCGCGAAGATCAGCGTAAAGCTGATGACAAGGCATCTGACGAGCGTCGTCAGAGCAAGGCTCGTCGTGAAGAAGACGATGCCCGTCGTAAAGAAGGTGTGCGTCGCAAGACGGAAGAAAACGATCAACGTCGTGCACGTCCGGGCGGTTCTGCGCCTGCGGGCCGTGGTGGTGAGCGTCGTTCATCTACCCGTTCCGATGATCGTCGCCCTGCTCCTCGCCCTGCGCCTCGCTCTGCCCCGGGCGTGGTGCCTGGTGCTGATGCGCCGCCTCCGCCTCCGGCTGATGATGATCGTCGTCGTCGGCGTACGCCCGCCAAGAAGAAAGGCGGCGAGCCTGTAGGTCGAAATGAGGATGGTCGTGGTCGTGGTCGCGGTAAAGGTCGTGGCGGTCGTGATGATCGCGGCGGTAACCGCAACAAGCCGCTGAGTCGTAAGCCGTTCAAGTCTAAAGAGCTTGAGCAGCATGGCTTTACCAGGCCGACAGCGGCTATCGTTCGTGAAGTTGCTGTTCCGGAAACCATTACTGTTGGCGAGCTGGCCAACAAGATGGCTGTAAAAGCGGCGGAAGTAATCAAGTTTATGTTCAAGCTTGGCACCATGGTGACCATTAACCAGGTGATCGACCAGGAAACTGCGGCGGTTGTGGTTGAGGAAATGGGGCACAAGGTCAAGCTGGTGAACGCCGACGCGCTGGAGCATTCTCTGGAGGATGCAGTAGCGGCGGATATTGGTGAAGAGGTTTCCCGCGCGCCGGTCGTTACCGTCATGGGTCATGTCGATCATGGTAAGACCTCTCTACTGGATTACATTCGTAAGGCCAAGGTTCAGTCCGGCGAAGCCGGTGGTATTACCCAGCACATTGGTGCTTACCACGTAACCACCGAACGCGGAATGATCACCTTCCTGGATACTCCCGGACACGCGGCATTTACTGCAATGCGTGCCCGTGGTGCCAAGGCGACCGATATCGTTATCCTGGTTGTTGCGGCAGACGATGGCGTGATGCCCCAGACCGAGGAAGCTGTTCAGCATGCGAAAGATGCTGGCGTACCTCTGGTTGTTGCCGTGAACAAGTGTGATAAGGAAGCAGCTGATCCGGATCGTGTGAAGAACGAACTTTCTGCCCGTAACGTTATCCCCGAAGACTGGGGTGGCGATACGCAGTTTATTGAAGTGTCTGCCCATACCGGTCAGGGCATTGATGACCTGCTGGAAGCTGTTCTGCTGCAATCCGAAGTTCTCGAGCTCAAGGCTGTTGCTGATGGCCCGGCTAAGGGTGTAGTGATCGAATCCCGCCTGGATAAGGGGCGTGGCCCGGTTGCTTCTGTACTGGTGCAATCCGGTACTCTGAACAGGGGTGACAATGTTCTGGTTGGTCAGCAGTACGGTCGTATCCGTGCCATGCTGGACGAGAACGGTAAGCCGATTGATGAAGCTGGCCCGTCTATTCCTGTCGAGATTCTTGGTCTTGACGGAACCCCGGATGCCGGTGACGAAATGCTCGCGGTACAGGATGAGCGTAAGGCCCGTGAAATTGCCATGTTCCGTCAGGGCAAGTTCCGTGAGATTAAGCTGGCCCGTCAGCAGGCTGCCAAGCTGGAGAACATGTTCAAGGACATGGGCTCCGAAGAGAAGCGTACCCTCAAAGTTGTACTGAAGACCGACGTACGTGGTTCTCTGGAAGCGATCACCGCTGCGCTGCATGAGCAGGGTAACGATGAAGTGGATGTTAAGGTTATCTTCGGCGGCGTAGGTGGTATCACCGAGACCGACGCTAACCTGGCTCTGGCTTCCAACGCTATAGTGATTGGCTTTAACGTCCGTGCAGATGCTGCTGCCCGTCGCATTGTTGAGGGCGAAGGTCTGGATCTGCGCTACTACAGCGTAATCTATGACATCATTGACGATGTGAAGCAGGCTCTGACCGGTATGCTCAAGGCTGAGTTTCGTGAGCAGATCGTTGGAGTTGCCGACGTTCGTGATGTGTTCCGTGCGCCGAAGATCGGTGCTGTTGCCGGCTGTATGGTTATCGAAGGTACCATGTTCCGCAACGAGCGTATCCGCGTTCTCCGCGAAGACGTGGTTATCTACGAAGGTGAGCTGGAATCCCTGCGTCGCTTCAAGGATGACGTTAATGAAGTTCGAACTGGCTACGAATGTGGTATCGGTGTTAAGAACTACAATGATGTGAAAGTTGGCGACAAGATCGAAGTTTACAAGTCTGTTGAGGTTCAGCGGACCCTGTAAACGCCGTTCTGAATAAGGAAGGGCGTGCGGCATAAGGCTAAGTGGTTGTTAGCCTCCGCGCGCCTTTTTTATTGTGGCTGTGAGTCTTAGACTCCCGCGTGCGACCGGTACCCGAATGGGTCATTAAGTCGGACGCAGTATCCGAAGCATGTGTTATGCCAAAAGAATTCAGTAGAACCCGGCGGGTAGGAGATCAGATTCAGCGCGAACTGGCTCCCATCCTGCAGATGGAAATGAAAGATCCCCGTCTCGGCATGGTAACCGTGAGCGGCGTGGAAGTCAGTCGTGATATGGCCTTCGCCACTATTCATGTGACCTTCCTGGGTCTGGATGAACAGAAAGATATAGACGAAGCAGTTGAAATTCTGACGGAGGCGTCTGGTTATCTGCGTACCGAGCTGTCCAGCAGAATGCGACTGAGGTTCATTCCTCAGCTCAGGTTTAAATACGACGCCAGCCTGGTGCGTGGCCGCCATATTTCGTCCCTGATTGATGAAGCTGTTGCCAGCGATTCCGGCGACAGTCAGGAGGATAAAGAGTAATGTCCCGGCGCAGACGTTTCCGTGGCCGTGCGGTCAACGGTATTGTTGTCATCGACAAACCTCTCGGCGCTTCGTCCAACGAAGTGCTGCAGCAGGTTAAGCGCCTGTACGGTGCTGCCAAGGCTGGTCATACCGGCAGCCTTGATCCCCTGGCGACCGGTGTGCTGCCTGTGTGCCTGGGTGAGGCCACCAAGCTGTCCCAGTATCTCCTGGACTCAGATAAAAGCTATCGCACTGTGGCCAGGCTGGGTGTGCGTACCAACACCGGTGACACGGAAGGTGAAATTGTTTCCGAGCGTCCGGTTGCTCTGACTGAGGCTGACCTTGAGCCGGTTCTGTCCCGCTTCCGGGGGCCGATCGAGCAGGTGCCTTCCATGTACTCTGCCATCAAGCATAACGGCAAGCCGCTGTACCAGTATGCCCGCGAAGGCATTGAGGTGGAGCGCAAATCCCGCAAGGTGAGCATCTACCGTTTGACTCTGCTGGAGTTTCGGGGTGATGAGATGGTGCTGGAAGTGGACTGCAGCAAGGGCACCTATATCCGCACACTGGTGGAAGATATCGGTGAAATGCTGGGTTGTGGAGCCCATGTTGGTGAGCTGCGCCGCCTGAAGGCCGGCCCCTATGAAGAGGCTCAGTCCTACACCATCGAAAAGCTGGAAGAAGTCCGTGAGGGTGGCGGCCATGCGGCTCTGGACTCTCTTCTGCTGGAACAGGACTCTGCTGTCAGTCACTGGCCGGCGGTTATGCTGGGTGAGGCAAGCAGCTTCTACCTGACCCAGGGACAACCGGTTCAGGTATCCCGTGCACCGACTTCGGGTTTTGTGCGGATTTACCGCCAGGTCGAAGGTGCTCCCAATATCTTTGTGGGTATTGGTGAAATTCAGGATGATGGCCTGGTGGCACCGCGGCGCCTGGTGGCGAATGCGGCCTCCTGAGGCTGGGATCTGGTTATATCCCGATACAATTCCCGGATGATTAATCGGGAATATGGGGTTAGAATACCTGGCTGCTGTGGAATAAGGGCTTTTGGGGTGTTTACCCTGTGGTACTCTGTTTCATGGCAGCAGGTGAAATCAGGGTGGCTGTTAATATGCGCGGCCATTCCAGAGAATCATGCATATTATTGACTGGAGTTGAGAAATGTCTCTGACTGCCGAGCGTAAAGCTGAGATCGTTGCCAAGTATGGTCGTGGTGAGAACGATACTGGTTCTCCCGAAGTTCAGGTTGCTCTGCTGACCGTTAACATTGAAGGCCTGCAGTCCCACTTCAAGGATCACATCCATGACCACCACTCCCGTCGTGGCCTGATCCGTATGGTAAACCAGCGTCGTAGCCTGCTGGACTACCTGAAGAAGAAGGACGTAGAGCGCTATCGTGTTTTGATTGCCAGCCTGGGCCTGCGTCGCTAATACACTGGTTTATAAGAGACTGGTTTGGTTTCATTTTGCCGTATATTGCGGCGAAGTGGGCACTGTCCGGGAGGGTAACTTCCCGGCCTGTCTGTACCTCTTGGATGTGTATCTTTTAGGTGTATACCCAGTGGCCGCAGATTAATAACACCGCTTCCGGAAACTCAGGGGGTTGTAGCTCCCGGGGTTAGAAGGTAGCGGTGTTTTATTATGAATATATTTTATAGAATGGTGTGTTTTACAGGCGAAGACCTATGTTTAAAGCCTGTTGTTTGAAAGGTAAAGTGTGAACGAAAAGACAAGTCATGGGGGCCTCGCCTTTCATGGATTGAGCTTTTCATGAACTGACTGATCACGGACTGATAAGCCCGGGTGCAATCCCGAGGATAGTAATTGCTTGTGTTATTAATGTTGGTAAGCAGGCTGTGTTCTGGATTGCATCCCTGTAAAAGACAGTTGCGTTCATCGGTCAGGTTCGATTGATTGTTGAAAGGAAATAATCGTGAATCCTGTAACCAAAACGTTTGAAATCGGTGGCCAGCAGGTCACCCTCGAAACTGGCCGTATGGCTCGTCAGGCTGATGGTGCCGTTCTGGCAACCATGGGTGACCTGGCTGTTCTCGCGACTGTTGTAGGCGCTCACTCTGCCCGTGAAGGTCAGGACTTCTTCCCCTTGTCTGTGCACTATCAGGAAAAAACTTACGCGGCCGGTAAAATCCCCGGCGGTTTCCTGAAGCGTGAAGGTCGCCCGAGCGAGAAAGAAACCCTGACTTCCCGTCTGATTGACCGCCCTATTCGTCCCCTGTTCCCGAAAGGTTACATGAACGAAGTTCAGGTTATCATCACTGTTCTCTCTACCGATAAAAAGCATGACCCGGATATGCTGGGCATGCTGGCGACTTCTGCGGCGCTGGCTATCTCTGGTATTCCCTTTGCCGGTCCTATCGGTGCTGCCCGTGTAGGCTTCAACGAAGAGAAAGGCGGTTACCTGCTGAACCCCAGCTATGAAGAGCTGAAAGAATCTGAGCTGGACATGGTTGTTGCCGGTACTGACAGCGCTGTTCTGATGGTTGAGTCTGAAGCTAAAGAGCTGACTGAAGACGAAATGCTGGGCGCTGTTCTTTTTGCACATGATGGCTATCAGGCTGCCATTGCTGCGATCAAGGAATTTGCTGCTGAAACTGGCAAGCCTGTTCGTGAGTGGGCTGCTGAAGAAGTGAATGCTGAGCTGTTGGGTAATCTGCAGATGTCCTTCGGTGGCAAGATTGCAGATGCTTACAAGGCGCATGACAAAATTGCCCGTAACAATGCTCTGGCTGAGCTGCGTAACGAAGCTGTTGAGTTGATGGCCAAAGAAGATGGCCCTTCAGCAAAAGAAATCTCCAGCCTGTTTGGTAAGCTGGAAAAATCCCACGTGCGTGAATCCATTATCAATGGCAACCCGCGTATTGATGGACGTGACACCAAGACTGTTCGTCCTCTTCATATTGAAGTTGGCGTGCTGCCCAAGACCCACGGTTCCGCCCTGTTTACCCGTGGCGAAACCCAGGCGCTGGTGACCACGACTCTGGGTACTGCCCGTGACGCGCAGCTGATTGACAGCCTGGAAGGCGAAAGCCGTGATGCCTTTATGCTGCATTATAACTTCCCTCCCTTCTCTGTAGGTGAGTGTGGTCGTATGGGTGGTGTTGGCCGTCGTGAAATCGGTCATGGTCGTCTGGCTCGCCGCAGTGTGTCTGCCCTGCTTCCGAATGATGAAGAATTCCCGTACACGCTGCGTGTTGTTTCCGAGATTACAGAATCCAATGGTTCCAGCTCCATGGCTTCCGTATGCGGTACCTCCCTGGCACTGATGGATGCCGGTGTGCCCATTAAGGCGCCTGTTGCTGGTATCGCCATGGGTCTGATCAAGGAGGGCGATCGCTTTGCTGTTCTGACTGATATTCTGGGTGATGAAGATCACCTGGGTGATATGGACTTTAAAGTAGCCGGTACTTCCGAGGGTGTAACCGCCCTGCAGATGGATATCAAGATTCAGGGTATCACCGAAGAGATCATGGAAATTGCCCTGGGGCAGGCCATGAACGCACGGATGACCATCCTGGAACAGATGAACCAGGTTATTGCGATGCCTCGTACTGAGCTGAATGAAAACGCTCCGATGACCATGTCCCTGAAGATTCACACGGACAAGATCCGCGATGTTATCGGTAAGGGGGGGGCGACTATTCGATCCCTGTGTGAAGAGACTGGCTGTTCTATTGATATCAGCGACGATGGCGTTGTTAAAATTTACGGTGAGAACAAAGACGTCTGCCAGAATGCTTATGACAAGGTTTACGGCATCACTGCCGAAGCTGAGGTGGGCAAGATCTATGAGGGTACAGTTGCCCGTATTGTTGAGTTTGGTGCGTTCGTTAGCATTCTGCCCGGTCGTGATGGCCTGGTTCATATCTCCCAGATCGCTGAAGAGCGTGTAAGTGATGTGAATGACTATCTGAAGGAAGGTCAGAAGGTTAAGGTTGTTGTAATGGACGTAGATAATCGTGGTCGTATAAAGCTCAGTATTAAAGAGCTGGCGAATATGCAGGATCAAGCCTGATTCTGGTTAGAATAAAGGCGGCGCAAGCCGCCTTTCTTTTTCTCTGTTGCACTTTCTTTGACTCCTTCTAATTTTAGTTCTCCTCTCGTGTGAGTGGTGAACCTATGCGTTGTGTCTGCTTCCTTTGTGTTCTTTGTATATGGTCTTTGGGGGCTCTGGCACTGCCCTCCGGCATTGTTATATTTGGGGACAGTCTGACCGATCAGGGGAATAATTACTGGATTGCTGGCGATGGGCGCACTGGTGCAGGAAAGGGAGCTCCAATCACTAATCGACCGGCGGGTCCGACGGTTAAATCGAGTGGCAAGGTCTGGTTTGAATACCTGTCGGAAGGTTTGTTTGAGGAGTCCTCCGTACCGTCGAGTTCAGACTATGGACAGAGTGCCTGTATAAATGGTGCCTGGGCCAGTGCTGAAACCGGCTCAGATTATCTGGATGATCTTGCAGGTGTACCGTTTCCTGTGGCTGATGCCTGCAGTGCTCCAGGCGTTAATGGTGGATTCTCCTGTGTTCCCGGTGTGATAAAGCAGATTGAACTGTTTCTGGAAAGTCATAAGGAGCCGTTGGATCAAACACTCTTTATCCTGTTCGGAGGTGGTAATGATGTGATTGATAATATACGTCGGTTGCTGCAGTGGCCGGAGGAGGAACTTGATAAGCTTTATCAATGGATAAAGCAGGATAAACTGAGGGCGGGTTCTGTTCAGGCTGAACATGGAAAGGGGTTTCATCAGAAATTCTCAAAGCCTGTGAGCAATACGGTAAAAGCGGCTGAGTTATTGTTGGGGCGAGGGGTTTCGGGGGATAAAATTATTATCATAAACCTTCCTGATATTTCCTCGACGCCAATAGGGCATAAGATTACCGGTGGGCATGTCATGCTGATAAAGCTGCTTAAGTGGTTTTGTGCAGGGTATAACTATTACCTGAACTTGCGCTTGAAACTTGCGGGAATGTCGGAGGTGCGTATTCTGGATGCTGCTGCCTGGCAGGATGATGTGCTGGCCCATAAAGAGATAAATGGTATTCGCTATGGTGCAGAGCGGGACTGTGTCACTGATGGGGCGCAGGAAGCTTGTGAAGGGTATTTCTTCTTTAATAGTAAGCATATGACGACCGGGTTGGGTCATAAGCTTCTCGGGGAGTGGATGATAAAAGAAATAAAAGGGATGTCGTATTCTGAGGGACGGTAAGCAGACACAGGAAAGACGCCCAGAGGCGTCTTTCTATGCTGAAAAAGAGGCTTACTGCTCGTCCAGGAAGCTTCTCAGGTGATCGGAACGGGTCGGATGACGCAGCTTGCGCAGTGCCTTGGCTTCGATTTGACGAATACGTTCCCGGGTTACATCGAACTGCTTGCCGACTTCTTCCAGGGTGTGGTCGGTATTCATGTCGATACCGAAACGCATACGCAGAACCTTGGCTTCCCGTGCGGTCAGGCCGCCCAGTACGCTGCGGGTTGCTTCACGCAGGCCTTCCGAGGTCGCGGAATCCACTGGTGAGTGAATAGCGGTATCCTCGATAAAATCGCCCAGATGGGAATCTTCATCATCACCAATGGGGGTTTCCATGGAGATGGGTTCTTTGGCGATTTTCAGTACCTTGCGAATTTTGTCTTCCGGCATTTCCATCCGTTCTGCAAGTTCTTCCGGAGTAGGCTCACGGCCCATTTCCTGAAGCATCTGGCGGGAAATCCGGTTCAGTTTGTTGATCGTTTCGATCATATGTACCGGAATACGGATGGTGCGTGCCTGGTCAGCGATGGAGCGGGTGATCGCCTGACGAATCCACCAGGTGGCGTAGGTGGAGAACTTGTAGCCACGACGGTACTCAAACTTGTCCACAGCCTTCATCAAACCGATGTTGCCTTCCTGAATCAGATCCAGGAACTGCAGGCCGCGGTTGGTGTATTTTTTGGCAATGGAGATAACCAGACGCAGGTTGGCCTCAACCATTTCTTTCTTGGCGCGGCGGGCTCTGGCTTCACCAATGGACATCTGCCGGTTGATGTCCTTGATATCGGACAGTGGCAGGCCAATATCGGTCTCAACAGCTTTGAGCTTACGCTGGGCACGGAGAATCTCAATGCGCTGGGCTTCGAGTCCTGGTGCGTGGTTTGGGTTGCTGGCGCAGAGCTTGTTCAGCCATTCCAGATCGGTTTCACATCCGGGGAAGTTGGCAAGGAAAGTTTTGCGGGGCAGCTTGGCACCACGTACGCAGAGGTGCATAACTGCACGCTCGTTGGAGCGAATTTGATCCAGAGAGTTGCGCACCCGGAAGATCATCAGGTCGGTGATCCGGGGAATCAACTTTATAGCAACAAACAGCTCTGCGGAAGCTGCCAGGGCAGCTTTGGCTTCAGGGCTCTTGCGACCATATTCTTTAATGGCTTTCAGGGCAGCTTCGTGGGCTTCAAAGAGTTCGCCGAAACGAATGCGGGCTTCTTCTGGATCGGGGCCGGTGTTCTCTTCTTCTTCGTCATCGTCATCGTCGTCTTCCTCTACCTCTTCGGAGATATTGCCTTCGGCGGCAGGAGGAGCAACTTCGGGCTCTGGGTCAATGTAACCGCTGAACAGGTCGCTCAGGCGGCCTTCTTCTTCAACGATGCGGTAGTAGTCGCTCAGAACCAGTTCAAGGGTGCCCGGAAAGTGTGCCAGGGCGGTAAGAACTTCACGCTGGCCTTCTTCTATGCGCTTGGCGATCTGAATTTCGCCTTCACGGGTCAGCAATTCAACGGTACCCATTTCGCGCATGTACATGCGCACCGGATCGGTTGTACGTCCGGCTTCCTGCTCTACAGCAGCCAGTGCGGCAGCCGCTTCTTCCGCTGCGTCCTCGTCGGCGCTTTGGCTTTCTTCGTCACCCAGAAGAAGTGCGTCGCTGTCGGGAGCAGATTCAAAAACCTGGATACCCATATCGTTGATCATGCGAATAATGTCTTCGACCTGCTCCGGATCGGATATATCGTCCGGCAGGTGGTCGTTGACCTCCGCATAGGTCAGGTAGCCCTGTTCCTTACCTCGGCTGATGAGTTCTTTCAGTCGGGATTGTTGTTGAGAATTTGCGGACATATCAACCCTTTAACAGCGAGACCCTTTCACCACTTTCACAACGAAATGGAAATGTTCCCGACGCTTTTGACAGTAAGCAGACAATTATAGCGTACTGGCCTTGTCAGATGCTATATGCCGAGTAAGGCTGCGTGCCGATTTTTTAGCGGGCAGGCAACCTGTAGTGAGATTTTCTTGATTTCCTGTGTCCTTGCTTCAGACACTTATTGCCGAACGAGGCGTAGGAGAACTGTTTTTTTTGAGCGGTCTTCCTGAATTTCAAGGAAGTGTATCAGTTTTTGTATCACTTTCCTGTTCCCTTGTCTGTTGTTTTTGTTTTCTGGCCAGCCAGCCCTGACTGCCACGGGATGTGGCCTGTTGTAAACGATCTCGGTCGTTTAACTTGTCGGGTTTATCTGTTGTGTTGTCTCCCAAGTGCTTAAGACATTGTTCCAGAACATGCTCGGCATTGGCAACGGGCATATCGGTTTTTATCAGCTCTTTCAGGCGTTCCCCCAGTCGTGTGCCATACCAGCTGCCAAGAATGCCATAGGAGCTTTTGGTCGGGTTACGGTGCAGAGATTCCGCCAGATCCGCAAGAAAGCGGGCGTCCTGGTCTGCATCCTTGATATTCAGCTCGGATGGTTTGATCAGTCGGGCCAGTTCTGGCTGGGCCAGCAGCAGACGCAGAGCACGCTGAGCCGGGCGCAGTTTTACCTGGGGGACGGCGATAGGTAGCTGTTTTTTCTGGTTGCTGTATCTGTTCTTTTGAAAGCCACCCTGGAAATTGTCCTGCCATTGAGAGGGCGACTGACCCTGTCGCTGATATTGCTGTTGATGTTGATAAGTGTTGTACGTCTGATAGGCGACGGGCTGCTCCTGGGGTTGAGCGGGTGCTGAGCTGGACTCGATAATGGAAGACACTTCATCGGTATTCAGGTCGCTGAGGTCGCCAAGCTTTTTCAGCATTAGCCGTTTGAAGGAGGATTCGGCCAGTCTGTTGATATAAGGCGTGACTTTATGCACCAGCCGGGCTTTGCCATCCAGGGTGCTGGTGTCTATTTCCTGCTCAAAATGTTTGAAGAAATAGTCGGCAAAGGGCAGCGTCTGTTGTTTGTCTTTTAACCGGTTGCGAAAGGCTTCTGCCCCTTCTGTGCGAACAAGGGAATCCGGGTCTTCGCCCTGAGGTAGAAAAAGAAAGCGCATCTGTCGACCGTCGTCCATTACTGTCAGGGCATTTTCGAGGGCTCGCCAGGCGGCCTGACGACCTGCGTTGTCTCCGTCAAAGCAGAAGGTAACCTGGCTGGTGTGGCGAAACAGCTGATTCAGATGTTCAGGTGTGGTTGCCGTACCCAGGGTGGCGACAGCATTGGTTATTCCCTGTTGGGCAAGGGCAATAACGTCCATATAGCCTTCAACAACCAGAACCTGCTCAAGACTGCGGTTGGCCTGGCGGGCTTCGTAAAGGCCGTAAAGCTCCCGGCTTTTATGGAAAATCGGGGTTTCCGGGGAGTTGAGATATTTGGGTTTGTCATCCCCCAGTACTCTGCCGCCAAATGCGATAACCCGACCCCGCTGATCCCGGATGGGGAAAATAATTCGGTTGCGGAAGCGGTCGTAGGTGGATTTACGTTCTTCGTTTTCTACAACAAGGCCTGCATCCTGAAGCAGTCTCTGGCGTTCGGGGGTGCTGCCCAGAGCCTCAATCAGATTATCCCAGCCGGGAGGCGCATAACCCAGTTTGAAGCTGGTGATGGTGCTTTCGTTAAGGCCCCGCCGGTGGAGGTAGTCAGCTGCGTCGGGAGCGTTCGGGTGATTCTTAAGTTGTTCTGTGTACCAGTCAGTGGCTTTGGTCAGCAGTTTGTAGAGCGTATCGTAACGCTCCCTTTTCTGCATGGTGCCTTTTTCCCGGGGGACTTCCATGCCTGCCCGCCGGGCCAGCATTTCCACGGCTTCGGGAAAGTCGACATGGTCGTGGTCCATGACAAAGCCAACGGCATTGCCGCTGGCTCCGCAGCCAAAGCAGTAATAGAACTGTTTATCCTGGTTGGCAGTGAAAGAGGGAGACTTTTCCTTATGGAATGGACATAGGGCCTGGTGGTTACGGCCGGCTTTTTTCAGGGTGATACGTTCTCCGACCACATCGATAATATCGGTGCGTGCCAGCAGGTCATCAATAAAACTCTGGGGAATCAGTCCGGCCATCTTTTATGGGTGCTGTAATAACTTGCTGTAATAACCTGCTGTAATAACAACGGTGCGACAGGCTGTCGGAGTGCTGGAGCTGTATTTTCCAGGGGCGCAGCGCATTTCTTTGTGAAGGTATCACAGAAGAAAGGGAAGTGTCTTTGTTTTTGAGGATTGGGCTGTTGGGGTAGTGTCGGGAATCAGCTCAGGCGTGATTTTAGCAATTTGCTGACAGCACCCATATCAGCGCGACCCTGAACCTGGGGCTTAACCAAAGCCATAACCTTGCCCATATCTTTCATGGAGCTGGCACCGGATTCGCTCACCGCTGAGTCAATCAGTTGGGTGATTTCGTCTTCGGTCAGGGGTTGGGGGAGAAACCCTTGCAGAACGCTGATCTCGAATTCTTCCTTTGCAGCAAGTTCAGGACGTTCTGCCTGGGTATATTGGGATGCAGATTCTCTGCGCTGCTTGATCATCCTGTCAAACAGTGCCAAACCCCTTGCATCATCTACCTCTGTGCGCTCATCCACCTCGACCCGCTTGAATTCGGCCATAGCCATACGAATAACAGACAAGCGTTCCTTGTCCTTTTTGCGCATGGCCTCTTTCATGGCCTCTTTGAGGCTGGTCTTCAGGCTGTCGGCTGGCATGGCCATCCCTGATGTTTGCTGAGGTTTTCAATGGGGTCACCAGCTAGACTGGTGACCCGGGTTATAGGCAGTGAGAGAATGTTATGTTCCCGGGCGCTGAATTAATACAGACGCTCGCGACGACGCTGCTCGCGCTGTAATTTCTTCAGGTGGCGCTTGACTGCTGCTGCTGCCTGACGCTTGCGAACTGTAGTCGGCTTCTCATAGTGTTCACGACGGCGAACTTCAGAGAGAATACCGGCTTTTTCACAGCTGCGCTTAAAGCGACGCAGGGCAATATCAAAGGGTTCGTTTTCTTTAACTTTGACAGCAGGCATGCGGGCCTCACCTTCCTTATATATCAGTAGTTTAAAAGTAGTCGAAGATCGACTCGCAAAGTACCCGACAGGATAGAAGGGTATCCGCAAAGGCGCGAATTTTAGAGGTCTGGGGCGGGTGGGTCAATAGCCTGCTGTCAAGCCAGGTTGCCAATTCCCCTTAAAGGGTTTCCCCCATTGGTAATATTACGCTCGAAAAATAAGTCCTTTGGCCTGTTTATATCGCTGCTGCGAGTTGTTTTGCCATATTGGTGAAAAATCCCCCGACACTTTGGCAGAAACCCGTGGGCCGAGGTAACCCGTCGGTTATATTTTCTTCTGGTGTATTTGTTTCCTTTGGCTGTCGCCTCGGGGGGAGGACTGTGTGTTGCTGCTTTTTTGAGGTCTGGCCCTGTTACCATGGGCTGACAATAAATCCCTCGGTATACACCGACCCTGCGGCGCTATATTATTTCTGCCCGAGATTTTCGTCTATTGAACAGAGATCCAGACCATGAAGGTTCTTGGCATAGAAACCTCCTGTGATGAAACCGGTATTGCCTTATATGACAGCGAAGAGGGCCTTCTGGCAGACGCGCTCTACAGCCAGATAGATATGCACAATGATTATGGTGGCGTGGTGCCGGAGCTGGCGTCCCGCGATCATGTTCGCCGGGTTCTGCCACTGGTTAATGAGGTAATGGACCGCGCCGGTTGCACCAGAGAGGATGTTGATGCTATCGCCTACACCCGTGGGCCTGGTCTTATTGGTGCCTTGATGGTTGGTTCGGCCATTGCCAAATCCATCGCCTGGGCCTGGAATATTCCGGTTATGGGGGTTCACCATATGGAAGGTCACCTTCTGGCTCCCATGCTGGAAGATAATCCTCCCTCTTTTCCCTTTGTGGCTCTGCTGGTGTCTGGTGGCCATACTCAGCTGGTGGCAGTTGACGGGCTTGGGAAATACACATTACTGGGTGAATCCTTGGATGATGCTGCAGGGGAAGCTTTTGACAAGGCGGCCATGATGCTGGGTATGGATTATCCCGGTGGCCCACGTATTGCTGCTCTGGCGGAACAAGGGGAAAGCGGGCGCTTTAAATTCCCCCGGCCCATGACTGATCGACCGGGTCTTGATTTCAGCTTCAGTGGCCTGAAAACCTATACCCTGAACACTGTTGCTGCCCACGGTGGCAAAGAGTGTGATGACCAGACCCGGGCGGATATTGCCCTGGCCTTTGAAACGGCAGTGGTGGAAACCCTGTCTATTAAATGCCGAAGAGCCCTGCAGCAGACAGGTATGAAACAGTTAGTTATTGCCGGCGGGGTAAGCGCCAATCGTCGTTTACGGGAAAGGCTGGATGTCATGGTCAGTAAAGAGGGTGCTTCGTTATACTATGCCCGTCCTGCATTCTGTACAGATAATGGGGCCATGATTGCGTATGCTGGCTGCCAGCGTCTGCTGGCCGGGCAGACGGATATGCCGGGCATTCGTCCTTTGCCCCGGTGGCCATTGTCTGAATTGCAGGCTGTCTGAGCCTCGGTGAAAGCTGCGGGCTGACTGGAAGTTGCTCTTTGAGAGGTTAGAAATGGATAAGGTTCTGATTAAAGATCTGTACGTGGAAACAGTGATAGGTTTTTACCACTGGGAACATGAAGAACCGCAGCCTCTGGTGATTGACCTGGAGCTTGGAACAGATTTCACCGATGCGTTCAGCAGTGATGATCTGAAAGATGCACTGGACTACGCCTCAATCAGCAAGCGGGTAAAAAGCTTCTGCCAGCAGAGCCGCGTCCATTTGCTGGAGCGACTGGCAGGAGCGGTGATTACGGTTGTTCTTTCCGAGTTTCCGGTCACAGATGTGAAGCTGAGAATACGTAAGCCCCATGCTCTGCGTGATGGGGTTGCAGGAGTAGAGAGTTATCGCACCCGTGAGCAGATGGGGATTCCCCGTCCATGACCTATCGATATTTTTTGGGCCTGGGCAGTAACGATAAGGCTGAACAACGCTTTCCTGTCATGATTGAGGCATTGCTCCAGCATTTTGGGGATATCTGTCTGAGTCCGGTATGTCGTACAGAAGCTGTGGGCGTAGACAGTTCTGATTATTTGAATGCAGTTGCCAGTGTCGAGAGTGAACTGGCCCCCCCGGTTTTTCGCCAGCAATGCAAAGCTATTGAGATCAGCCTGGGGAGGGTACGACCTTCCAGTAATTGCGCGGCTGATATAGATATTCTGGCCAGTTGGGAGCAGCCAGAACCCACCAGGGCAAAGGATTTTATTCAGGAACCCTATTTTCAGTCCCAGGCTGATCAGGTGCTGGAATCCCTTGGGTTGCAAAGGGACAGTGGCCCGTTTAGAACTGAAGATATTCTGGTTCCGATTCGCCTTGAGGATGGCCGTGAGGTTGGAGAAAGCACCATTGTGTTAAAATCGGCCTGATGCTCGGCTACGTGGGTATTTGTTTTCACTGTTTGTCTCAGTTCTTCTGCAAAGCGTTCAACCGGGCGCTTTGAATGGCTTCTGCCAGCTCTTTTCCTTTTAATTCCTGATTCACAATATCCCGAATATTAATTTTGTTGCACTGTCCCAGATCGGATGTTAACTGACTGGAAAGTTGCGATGCATATCCCGATGCCTGGCTGATAATATCGCAGGCAGTGATAATGCTGTGGAACCGTTCAGGGCGACGGAATCCATCAGCTTGCTGAAGAATTTTTAAGCGAGTCTGCGGCAAAACGGGTTGTTGTTCCAGCCATGTGGGTAGAAGCTTGCTGCTAAGTTCTGCAATATCCCGGAACTGAACCGGTGCCTTCATACGTTTGCACAGTTTTTTGACCTGCTCATGATTGCCAGGAGATAAACTGCATACAGCGCTGGCAAAGCGCACGGTTAAATCGGTTTGTTGACTGGCGAGAGTCAGGGCTTTTGCGGAAATGATATTTTCAGAGGAGAAGTGTTCAGCAATTTCGGGCATGATGACATCCAGTGCCCCGGCTATGGACAGTTCCCGAAAATAAGTTACCGGAGACGTGCTTTCCAGAGCCCGAACAGTTTCCTGCCAGACCCTTTCCGCAATCAGCCATGCGGCTTCTCCTTCCTGAACCATGTCAGCCATTAACTTTTGGGTTGACTCTGCAACAGTAAAACCCTGTTCAGAAAAGCGAGCGGCGAAGCGGGCGACTCTTAATATGCGTAAAGGGTCTTCCCGGAAAGCAGGGGAAACATGGCGTAGAAGGCGCTTTTCTATATCCTGCTGGCCATGAAACGGATCTATCAGTTGTCCCCGCTCATCCTTGGCAATGGCATTAATGGTGAGGTCACGGCGCAGAAGATCATCTTCAACGGTTATATCTGGGGAGGTATGAAAGGTAAAGCCAGCATAGCCATGACCGGATTTTCTTTCGGTACGGGCCAGGGCGTACTCTTCCCGGGTTTTGGGGTGCAGAAATACCGGAAAGTCCTGACCGACAGGGCGATAGCCTTTTTTGAGCATATCTTCAGGGGTGGCACCGGTGACAACCCAGTCCCGGTCTTTCACCGGTAAATTCAGCAGTTCATCCCGTACGGCACCACCAACAAGGTAGACTTTCATAAACAGGCTCAAAGGTATTAAAGACAGATAGGGTTAAGTCTATCAGGAGAGAAAATATCTTAGGAAATGGTAATGGAGTGCACCTCTGTTGGAAGTGCACTCTATGGCGTATTTAATCGAGAGTTACCCGGTTCACTTCCTCAAGGCTGGTGACACCTTGTAGAGCTTTTAAAAGACCGGACTGGCGCAGATTTTTAAAGCCCTCTTTGGCGGCCTGGTCAGCAATCTGAATAGAATTCCCTTCTTCCATAATAATCCGCTGCAGACCGGGGGTAATTTCCACAACTTCATAAATACCTACCCGGCCTTTATAACCTTTGTTGCACTTATCGCAGCCTTTGGGTTCATGGCCGTAAATCACAGCGCTTTCGGCCTGCTCTTCTGTAAACCCCTGTTCAAGGAGCGCTTCAATTGGAATATTGAGCTTCTTTTTACAGTTGGAACAAAGCCGGCGGGCCAGACGCTGGGCGATAATCAGGTTAACTGAAGTGGCAAGGTTGAAGGAGGCCACACCCATATTCAGCATACGGGTCAGGGTTTCTGCGGCACTGTTGGTATGCAGGGTAGACATCACCATATGGCCGGTCTGTGCGGCCTTGATGGCGATATTTGCGGTTTCCAGATCTCGGATCTCACCCACCATGATGATATCCGGGTCCTGACGGAGGAATGCCCGCAGAGCCTGGGAAAAATCCATGCCCTGTTTGGGGTTTACGTTCACCTGATTGATACCTTCAAGGTTGATTTCCACAGGGTCTTCCGCTGTGGAAATATTTCTCTCAATGGTGTTCAGGATATTAAGACCGGTATAAAGGGAAACGGTTTTACCGGAACCGGTTGGCCCGGTGACCAGGATCATGCCCTGGGGTTGCTCCAGGGCTTTCAGGTACATCTGCTTCTGATGATCTTCATAGCCAAGGGCATCAATACCCATCTTGGCGCTGGAGGGATCAAGAATACGAAGTACAATTTTTTCACCCCAGAGAGTTGGCAGGGTGTTAACCCGGAAGTCGATAGCCTTGGTTTTGGACAGCTTCATTTTAATCCGGCCATCCTGGGGCTTACGTCTTTCGGAGATGTCCATAGACGACATGATCTTCAAACGGGATGATATTTTGGGAGCCAGGCCAATAGGGGGCTGGGCGGCAACCTGCATCACACCATCAATCCGAAAGCGAACCCTGTAGGATTTTTCATAGGGCTCGAAGTGCAGATCCGAAGCCCCCAGCTTGATGGCCGAGAGAAGCATTTTGTTGACAAACTTAACAACGGGGGCATCATCAGCGTCGCTGGAGACTTCGTCATCGCCATCCTCATCAACAGGCTCTACATCAAGACCATCCAGTTCTTCGTCGTCAAGATCCCCAAGGTTCTGATCTGCGGCATCCAGAAGTTTATCGATAGCTTTGGTTAGCTTGTTTTCTTCAACCAGAATGGTCTCGATATTGAGTCCACTGTTAAAGCGAACCTCATCTATGGATTTTTCATTGGTTGGATCTGAAACACCTACAAACAGGCGGTTTCCCCGCTTGAACAGAGGGAAGCAGCGGTGCTGGCGAATCAGTTTTTCTTTAATGGCTGTTTTGGGGACATGTTCAAAATCGAGGGTATCAATATCAAACAGTGGAATGCCAAACAGTTCAGAGTTGGTTTTGGCAATGGCGTAACTGTCAACCAGCGCGTTTTCAACAATATAAGTAATAAACGGTGTTTTTTCGCTTTTTGCTGTTTTTACAGCATCTTCCGCGGCCTGTTGGTCTAACAGGCCATCGGCAACCAGTTTTCTTGCCAGCCCGGGCAGGGGGATCTCAGCCATGTTGTTGTGTTTTCCGGGTTGATTTTTGAGAAATCATACATTCAAGGAACTGTAATGGCTATGCGGGAATGCTTTAGGTCATTGGACCTCTTCAAGTAGCATACTGTGCTGCTTCAGTTTGGGATTGATCACCCCTTCTACCCGGAGAAGCTGCATGACCTGACCGTTCTGATAGTTACCCTGGTAGTAAAGGTCTATGGGAAGATGCCCTGAAGAGAAAAAACGCTTTAGGTCGATTGTCCAGTTAATCAGTGTATGTGTCTGGTAAGGACCGAGCTGGTCAGAGGCCAGTTCCCGGTAATAGCCTGAGTAATCTTGTAGAACAGTCATTTGAGGGGTCATCAGGGTGAATGGTACCTGCTGATTTTCAGTGACAGACCGCATTGCCAGAACTGCAAGGCTTTCATGGGAGTCTTTGATCTTCCCAAGGCCGTACAAGGCTGTCAGGGTTGAGATAAGGCTATAAAGACCGAAGCGGGTGATAGAAATTGTCAGTTTGTTTCTTATCAGGCGCATTATTTTGTGTCGGTAATGGGCATTACTTAAATCTCGTTCTTGATAGTGAATAGCTGAAATAACTAATCAGAATTAAATATTTATTTTTTACTTCGTTATGGGTGACCTTCTCTTTATTTAACTAGTTAAAGAAATATCGAAAACAGGCGAAAGACGTTTTAGAAATGAACCGGCTTTCTGGCCTGGCCTTTGCCGGTTATTAAGGTGAGTCTGGCAACATCGTATTTCAGGGAGAGAACGATGAGAGTAACTCAAGGAAGAAAGCAACAGGGTTTCACCCTGATCGAACTGATGATTGTTGTAGCAATCATTGGAATCCTGGCAGCGGTGGCAATTCCTGCCTATCAGGATTACACCAAGCGGGCCCATGTTTCGGAAGGGTTGAATCTGGCGGCGGGGGTTAAGGCTGCGGTAGCTGAATATTACTCATCCGAAGGTGTATTTCCTTCCACTAATTCATTAGCTGGAGTGGCTGCTTCTATCAGTGGGAACTCTGTAACAAGTGTTAACATAGGTGCGGGTGGAGTTATCACTATTACCTATAATGAAAAAGTTGAAACTGGAGATACGTTGATTTTAGAGCCTTCGGCAAGTGATGGAGCTATTCAGTGGTGGTGTAAAGATTCCCAAACAACAACAGATGGAACACTTGATCAAAAATATAGGCCTGCAAACTGTCGTGGTTGATAATTATGCCTGGTTTTTTTTTGTTAAACAGGGATTGTATTAATCCCTGTTTTTTATTTTTCTTACAAAGCGTCACCCTTCTTTTTTGGAAAACCTTTCCCCCATTAATCCAACTTTCAGCAGCTGTTCTGCTGCTTGCCGCAACAGGAAGATGCATTAAGACCTTCAGAGAATACGATGGTATTGGTATTGCCTGCGGTTGTGTTTTACTTTTCATTTATGGGCATATTCTTTATTCCGTTGAATCCAGCGCGGTGAGTAATGGTTTATTGCTGGCTTCCGGACCCTTGCTTTATCTTTTATTAAAAGGCAGCCGCCTGGTAAGAGGAGGCTGGCAGGCTACACAAACGCTTACTGTTTCTTTAATTGTTGTGTCCGCTCTATGGGCTGTTGTGCAGTATCTGGATGATTTTGAACGGGTAGCTGGTTCCGTTATTGATGCCAATGTATTTACGGCTGTGGCTTATATCGGCAGCTTTTTATTGCTTAGTCGCCCTGCTGCAGGTGTGTTTATCTGGATTGTGCAGTTCCTTTTGCTGTTTGCTTTGTTCGCAACATTTTCCCGTAGCGGTATTGGTGCCTGGTGGCTGGGGTTGATGGGTTTTGGGTTTATTGCCTGGCGACTGAAAGGTTTTTCTCGGCGGCGGTTGGTAATTTATGGATTTGTTTCTTTAGTCGCTTATCTGGCAGTAAAAGGTGTTCCTTTGCTGGCGGGATATGAGCCTGTTACCCGGGATTTTCATGACCTGAAAAACCTCAACCAGCGCTGGCCTATGTGGTTATCCACCTGGGAGTTAATTAAACAGTCCCCCTGGCTGGGCAGTGGTTTTGGTTCTTTTCAATTGCTTTATCCATCAGTAAGAAGTGAATTTTCCAGCGCAGGGTTAGTGGCCCATAATGATTATCTTCAGCTTCTTCAGGAAGGTGGGCTGGCTATTTTTATTCCTTTTTTTGCCTGGCTGGGGTTACATCTTTACTGGTTGTTCCGAGTGTTGTTAAAACATGGAAAAGGTGAGCGGCGTCGTATTGAGCTGGCTTCACTGTTGATTATTAACCTGGCGCTGTTCGCCCATGCCATCCTGAACTTTATTTTTTACAGCTTTTACCTGAACTGTGTTGCCTGGTTGCTGTTTGCCCGCATCTGCTGGCTGGCAGCTCGATGCCGGTTAATAAAGATGCCCCGCAGAGTTCACTATGGCCGCAGCCTGTCGGCCCTGTTCGGTGTCATTTTACTGCTTGTGTGTGGACGCCTGATCGTAATAGAAAGCGCAAATGCCATTTACAGCAGTTATGAAAATAAACCCGCTGTTTTCACTATGGTGGCCAATAATGATGATGTTTTGCAATGGTTTTTGAGGGTTGATCCGGCCAGTGCTCCGGCTTCTGAGGTTTATATCCGTAAATTACTCTATATGCTGCCTCTGCTGCCGGAAGCCCAGAGAAAAGTTGCTTTTGATGCAGCCTGGGAGCAGGTGTCTCTGGTTCAAAGAGAGCGCCCCCTGTTGCCTGTATTCCATACTTTGGCCGGGGATCTGCTTGCGAAAGGATATCGGTTGAAAATAGGCGGTGTGCCAGATGCTGCCAGGTATCACTGGCAATATGCCTTGCAGGTGAACCCAGGTTATATAACGGCATATTTACGTCTTGCCAAAGATATGGAGGAGAAAGAGGGGGCAGATGTGGCCCTGGCCTATCTGATGGGAAAACAACTGAGGTGGCTGAATATTACTTCCTGGCCAAGGGCAGAACCCTACTGGCAGGAAGTTGTCCGGCTGGCCGATAAAACCGGTGCTGATTATGGTGATAAAATCCGGTTATTGATAAAAAACAGCCGAAACAAGGTTGAAAACCTTTCTCCTCTGCGTCGTTACTATAAAGGTTAACCGGGCAAGGTCGATGATTCCGCCATAGGAATGTTTCAGGAGAGCGTCTGATGGTTGGCCGGGGTTATACCTTGATTGAGGTGATGATTGTTGTTGGGTTGATTGGTATTCTTGCCGCTATGGCTATCCCCGTTTATAAGAGCTATACAACACGGGCAAAGGTTACTGAAATCCTTGCTATTGCTACGGAAGTTAAAACTTCAGTCTCTAACTGTATTCAATCCCGTGGAAATCTCACAGATTGCAGCTCTGCAAATGCTGATGTCGATGAGGCGGCCGTTGCGGGAAGAAGCAATTATATAACCCAAATCAGGGTTGAACAGGGCGTTATTGGTATTCGCCCTGACTGGGGTGAGCTTGGTGATTCCTCCGTTGATGGCTTTATACTTTTCCGGCCGGCTTTGGCGGGGAGTACCACCTGGACCTGCCAGTATATGGATGTTCTGCCATCAATTATTGAGTATCTGCCAGCAAGCTGCAGAAACCTCTCGCCTTAACCTGGCTCTTCTGTTGCAGGAGCCAGCTCTTTAATGACCTGTCTGACCTCTTGCAGTTGCAGATATTGATATATGGCTTGAGCTTCTCTTTCTGAGACGTTTAACCAGTTCCTGATCTGGTTCATATCAGCTTTTAAAATATTTCTCCAGCTACCAGCTTTTTCTGCAAGCCGTTCTGAACGTTTGCGCCCTACCTCCGGTATTCCCAAAGCCCGCACTCCTTTTTGCAGGGGTAATGCTGACCTGTTGAATCCCTGTATTGTTCTCTCTGTACTATATGAAACAGGGAGATGGAATATATCTGCCAGCTGTTGTATATGACCCTTTGCAATTAATCCCTCAAACTCTGGCTGGCTAAAATCAGACAGGTTCAGTCCGGAAAAACCTGTGAGCCATTTTAACCGGGATATAAACTGTTCCCGGCATAAAGGCGATATGGTCAGGCAGGTGAAGCCATTGTATCGGTCGGGATCGGGAAGCTTTGGAATTGTTCGAGAGTCTGGCTTAAAAACCACTTTGTTCAGCACAGGTATTGCAGACCCTTTCAGACTAAGGCTGATACTGTCTCCGATAGCGATATCCAGTGTTGTAAAGTATGCAATGGGGCCTGCGCTTACACTGCTGACATTAATGCCCTGCAGTTGAACAGGATTAATATCCAGTAGAATTGTTATCTGGCCAGTACGGCCAATTGTCCAGCGAATATTGGACACTTGGGTTACTATTGTTTTCGGTGGAAACTTCCAGGCCAGTGCCCAGTAAGGTGTTCCGTCAAGATGACCCATGCGTTTTCGTATGGCGCTGTTGTTGATTTTAAGAACGATGCCATCCAGGGAATGATGGCCTTGATTGTGCGTTTTTTCGTATCTGGTTCTTAACTGGCTGATCTCATCAAGGCTTTTGACTGTATGGGAATAACGGTCGGTATTGCTGAAACCCCACTGTTGTAGTTTCTGCAGGTCTGCTGTCAGGGAGCCAAGGGGGCTGTTGGCCCAGTACCATGGAAAGAACTGTAACTGTGCCAGTTCATGAATGGGTGGCTCTTTGCGATTGAGCAGTCCCGCGACATAGTGTCTTGGCGATGTGCTCTGTTCTGTATAGGGATTCCCGGGTAAAGCGTAAATCTCTCCGTGAATAACGATTTCCTGAAGTACACCGGGAAGAGTTTCAGGGATGGATGGAATGGCCGGTATAAACGGCAAAAGATTTTGGCCGGTTCCTGTTCTCCATTGCCCCCGGGTAAGAGCCTGCACAATTTTGCCTTTGCGATAAACCAGTTCCAGCGCGATACCGTCGATCTTGGGTTGAACAATAACTGTACTTCCAAGCCTTCTGGCATTGTTTAGAAATTCACTGACATCATTTTCATTTCTGGCCTTTTTCAAACTGCCCATTGGAAAACGATGGTGGTTATCCAGTGGTGGTGTTTCTACCGGATTTTTTACCCCAAGGCAGCGGTTTAATTCCCGCTGGCGAAGTACCAGGGCATCATACTCTTCATCTAAAATGGCTGGTGTACCTGCCTCGTAGAGGCGGTTGTATTTCTGGATACTTTCAAGCAGGGACTGGTGCTCCTGTTGAAGCTGCTCCCGGGGGGCGTCAGGGCATTTGGACCATACGGGGAAACTGAATAGAAAGAGGGTCAGTAAGATCAGATGAAAGGCTGTTCGCATAACGGGTATTTCCTGTCATAGGTCTGTGAAGACTTATCGGCAGGAAATATCCATCCGGCAGAGCTTTGCTTGGAAGAGAACGGTTAGCTCTGGTAGCCCCTGGGGTTTGCAGATTGCCAGCGCCAAGTGTCTGTCATCATATCTTCAAGTCCTTTCTCTGCCTGCCAGCCAAGCTCTTTCCGGGCCTTGGCAGGGTCAGCCCAGCAGGAGGCAATATCGCCAGGACGGCGATCAACAAGCTTATAGGGAACCTTCTGACCGGAAGCGGCTTCAAAGGCCGCGATCATCTGCAGAACGCTCTGCCCGTTACCGACTCCCAGGTTCCAGGCATCCAGGCCACAGTTCTCAGTGAGCTTATTGATGGCGCAGACATGCCCCTTGGCCAGATCTATCACATGGATATAGTCACGAACGCCAGTGCCATCAGGAGTATCATAATTACTGCCATAGACGGAAAGTTGCTCCCGAATGCCAATCGCGACCTGACTGATGTAGGGCATAAGATTGTTGGGAATATCATTGGGATCTTCGCCAATCAGGCCGGATGTATGGGCACCCACCGGGTTGAAATAGCGCAGCAGGGCGATATTCCAGCGGTTATCTGAGGTATACAGATCCCCAAGAATTTCCTCAATCATCAGTTTGGAGCGGCCATAGGGATTGGTGGCTGAAAGAGGAAAGTCTTCCCGAATAGGCAGGCTGGCAGGGTCACCATAAACCGTGGCAGAGGAACTGAAGACGATATTAAATACCCCATGAGCAGCCATTTCCTGACAGAGGATGACTGTGCCACTGACATTATTATCGTAATAATCAAGGGGAATGGAACAGGATTCCCCCACAGCCTTCAGGCCGGCAAAATGAATAACCGCTTCAAACTGATATTGAGAGAACAGTTTTCTCAGGGTTTCTCTGTCCCGAATATCTCCTTCAATAAAGATCGTACTGTGTCCGGTAATTTTTTCGACCCTGCGCAGGGCTTCGGGTGAGCTGTTGCTCAGGTTATCCAGTACCACAACATCGAAACCGCTTTCCAGCAGCTCCACGCAGGTATGACTGCCGATATACCCGGCACCACCGGTGACCAGAATGGTTCTTTTCATAATGCAGGTTCCCTGAAATTCTATCCGTGTTCAGACAAAAGTTCACATGCGAACAATGCGCATGGACAGGTCAATGGCCCGACAGTCTTTTGTCAGAGCTCCTATGGAGATGAAGTCTACGCCGGTTTCGGCGATAGGTCTCAGTGTTTCTGAAGTGATGCCCCCGGAAGCTTCCAGTTTGGCCTTGCCATTATTGATGGCAACAGCCTGTCTCATATCATCCAGGGTAAAATTGTCGATCATTATGATATCGGCACCACAGCCCAGGGCATATTGGAGTTCATCCAGGGACTCAACCTCCACTTCCACGGGCTTGTCAGGAGCCAGTTTACGGGCTTCCTGAACGGCTTCAGGAATACCGCCGCAGGCCGCGATATGGTTCTCTTTGATAAGAAAGGCATCGTACAGGCCAATACGATGGTTGTGGCAGCCGCCGGTTCTAACGGCATATTTCTGTGCCTGTCGAAGACCCGGAATGGTTTTTCGGGTGTCCAGAAGTTGTACACCTGTACCTTCTACCATTTGGGCATACCTGTTACAGAGGGTTGCGGTACCGGACAGCAGTTGCAGAAAGTTCAGTGCCGCCCGTTCACCGGTGAGCAGGCTTCTTGCCGGGCCTGTAAGGGTATAAATAGTTGTGTCTGCAAAGACTCTGGCACCTTCTTCCACATGCCAGTTCACAGTGATATTCGGGTCAACCCGTCGGAAAACTTCATCAACCCAGGGGCGACCACAGACCACGAAGTCCTCACGGGTAATGACCCGGGCCTCGCCGATACGGTCTGAGGGAATCAGCTGGGCGGTTATGTCCCCTGAGCCTATATCTTCCGTCAGCGCCTGTCGGACATTTTCTACGACGATGTGTTCAAGTTCAGGCTGCTGCCAGGTAGCCGTCATGGTGAGGTCTCTGTGCGAATTTGACGAAGGCGGAATTATATCAGGGCGGAGTCTGTTCGGGAGCACCGGAAGTCAGGGAAATAATAGAATCTTCCGAGAGCTTCAGGATGATGGTAAATAGAGTGCCGACTCCGGGTGTAGATGTCACTGTAATCGCGCCATGGTGATTATTGGTGATAATAAAGTAGGAGACCGAGAGGCCAAGGCCAGTGCCGGATCCAATATCTTTGGTCGTGTAGAAGGGTTCAAATATACGGCGGCGAATATCTTCCGGCATACCTGTACCATTGTCTTCTACGGTAATAATTGCTTTATCGTCTTCTTTATGAGCGCGAATGGTAATCTGTCCCTGCCACTGTTCTTCTTTCCTGTTATTAATCGCCTGGGCACCATTCTTGAGAAGGTTCAGCAAGACCTGCTGGATTTCATTGGCAATACACGGAACAGGTGGCAGGTCCGGATCAATATCCTGGTGAATGGCAATACGTTTAAAATCAAAACCCTGCTTGAGGTTGAAGTCTGAAGCGGCGATTTCCAGGGTCTGGGATATAAGGTCACCCATGGGTGTTGGCGTAAGAATACGGCTTTCCCGACGGCTGAACTGCAGCATATTGGATACAATATGGGAGGCTCGAACCCCGGCGCTGTGGATATTATCGAGAAATTTATTGATATCCCGTTTGGCCAGATAGGCGTCGATGGTTTCAAGATCCAGGCCTAAATCTCTGGCTGTGGTGATATTGGCGGGAATATCATGGGATACTCGTCGTTTAATATTCTGGATGCTCTGCAGAATCGCTCCCAGAGGATTATTAATCTCGTGGGCCATGCCCGCTGCCAGGCCACCAACAGACATCATCTTCTCAGTTTGAACCATCATCTCCTCAAGCTGGAGGCGGCGGCTGATATCATCCAGACGGATAACCGCTCCGTGCTGGTCAACATCGGTCAGCGGATAGATCATCATATCCATATACTTTTCACCACCGGGAAGAGTCAGTAACAGTTTCTCCAGCTGGACAGCCGATTCGCTGTCCAGAGCTTCCTGAACCTGGTCAAGGCTTGAGACAAGAAACGGCATCACTTCCCCCAGATAGACGCCCATGGCCTGATCATGGTCAATACCAGTGAGAACAGTGGCTTCCCGGTTCCACTGGGCGACGGTCAGCTCTTCATCAACCGCAACCAGGGCCGAGGGCATGGAATCCACAATACTGTTGAGGTGGTGCTGCAGGCGGGTCAGCTGGCGCTCGGTTTCTTTACGGCTGCGGATTTCCTGTTCCAGCTGCTTGTTACTCATGTGGGTTTCGATGGCCAGTGCCTGAGCTTTCAGGCTGGCCTGCTCGGCCTTGTCCCGGGCGGATGTCAGCAGCTGGTCCCGGGCCTCAATACGGCTGAGCATGGTGTTGAAGGTCTGGGCGAGAATACCTATCTCATCGTGGTAGAACTTCTGGGCTCGAGCCCCGTAGTTCTCTTCAATGGATACGGTATTGGCGATACGGATAAGGTGCAGAACAGGTAGAGTAATAAAGCGGCGAATCATTCCGGCGGCCAGGCTGCTGAACAGCAGGATAAATACCAGAATAATAATTACAGAAATGGTCATGCCGGCATAAAAGTCAATAGGAAGGGACGGGTCTGCCTGGATAAAAATAGTGATGGTTTTCCCTGGTTCGGCAGTTATCTTTTTCAGGTAATCCGTTTCCCGAATAATTTTCTCCGGTGCCTGTGGTGGTAGAGGGGTATCCCCATGGTGAGCGAATCCTGTGTACAGAGCACCATCGGGGTTATATATGCCAATAGCGCTGATCTGCGAGTAGTCACTTGCGACATGCAGGATGTTTTCGGCTTCTTCCCTGTTGCTCATCAGGGTGTTCAGCACTGTAGGTTCTGAAAGAATTCGTGAGACAGCCTGAACATTCGCAGGTACAAAGTTATTTCGGGAAACCAGGTAAGCGGAAATAATCAGAACGGAACTGGAAACAATGGCTACCCCAAGCACGACACTGAGCATAACCATAATCAGTTTCCTGCTGATAGGCAGGCGGGATAAATAATCCTGGAATCCGTTCATGGGGTTCTCTTTGCCGCACTCTCTTTGCCGCATTTTGCCGCACTCTCCGAAGAGTCAGCGTGGTTGAAGTGCTGAACTGATGCAAGGGAACACCCAGATTACAACGGCTGTGCTTTGGGGAAAAGCCGGTCAGGTAATTCCTTTGTCGTGTAGTTGCTGCATCAGGTGCCTGTGGCCTTCAGCGGGAATACCATGATGCTGAGCCCGTTGCAGCAGATAGCCATTAATCCATGGCAGCTCCGTAGGGCGGTTCTGGCGTACATCCTGAAGAGTGGAGGAAAAATTTTCGCTGGTTACGGCAAGAACGTGTTTAACCGTTTCCAGTAAACGAGTTGTTTGACAGTACCCGTCTGCGGTGAGTATTTCCTCGGTCTCTCCGCACAGTTGTTCCAGAAATTCCTGGTATTGCGATTGCAGCAGTTTTCCGTTTGGACAGTTATAAAGGGCTGTCAGGCCGTTAATGGCAGAATTCACCGCCAGTTTTTCCTGCAGTTTCTGAGTAATCGTATCTGTATAGCTGACTGTTATGCCCTGCAGAGTTAGCAGTTCGGTTACTGGGGAGTTATGGAATGCCTCCTGGGCTGCCAGATTCATAGGGCCAAGCCATGTGTGCCCGTGGCCTGCCCGGTGAACCTTAAAATGATCTTCCATCCAGGCACCATCGGTTGTTGAACCGGCGAAAACCCGGTGTTGGAAGAAGTGTTCAGTAATTTGCTGCTGGCTGCCCATGCCATTCTGGAGCAGCACAATAGTGCATTGTGGAGCGAGTTTGTTTTTGATCGCTTTGAGTGCATTCAGGGCATCACGGGCTTTGGTTGTGACAATAATGTTTTCAATTGTACCGGCAGATCTTGTGCAGCTTATATTTACAGGAATCTCTTTTGTCAGGTCGTTCTCTGTATAGGTGATGGTGTTTCTTTGGGGGCCGGTCAACCGATTCGGGCGCAGCACTATTGTGCAGAGAATATTATTCAGTGTGAGCTGGCTGGCCCACAGGCAACCTATTGCTCCGGCTCCAAGAATATGCCAGTGGGGAAAAACTGCAGGTAACACTGTCACTCCGGGTTTTGCCAGTGGGGAACACAGGTTACCCGTTGAAGCCGGCAGTTCCAATAATGTCAATGAAAGTGGTGTGCTGAAAAGCTGACTTGAGGCGCTTGAGTTGGAAGGGTGAATTTTCTCCGTCTACCCTGAGAACCATGCGCGGATGTTAAGTTTAGAAAGTACCTGCGTAGTGGAGGTTGGCTTGTGAGTTCTCATGTGTACAAAAAAATTGAACTGGTTGGCAGTTCAACTGTTAGTAGTGATGACGCTGTCCAGAATGCGATAACCAGAGCCTCAGAAACGGTTAATCATCTGGAGTGGTTTGAGGTGGTGGAGCAACGAGGACACATTATTGATGGCAAAGTGGGCCACTATCAAGTGACTGTGAGTGTCGGATTTCGCCTGCATGATTGATTTATGAAAGGCTGTGCCGGTTAATGATATCCGTTAGAATCGTTGGTATTCATAAATGGATAAAATGGAACTTTCCGGAGACTGAACCATGCCTTCATTTGATATAGTATCCGAAGTTGATATGCACGAACTGACCAACGCTGTTGATCAGGCTCAGCGGGAAATCAGTACCCGCTATGACTTCCGTGGTGTTGACGCAAACTTTGAGCATAAGGATGAAGCCATTCTGATGACCGCAGATGCGGATTTCCAGCTGCGCCAGCTGGTGGAAATGCTCCAGGGCAAGATGGTTAAGCGGGGTATTGATATTAAGTGCATGGAGGTCAAAGACCATTATGCCTCCGGTAAACAGGTGAAACAGGAAGCTGTTGTCCGGCAGGGGCTGGATAAAGAGATCAGCAAAAAAATTGTGAAAAAAATCAAGGACAGCAAGCTGAAAGTTCAGGCGGCCATCCAGGGTGAAAAAGTCCGGGTAACCGGCAAGAAGCGCGATGACCTGCAGGCCACAATGGCTCTGTTAAGGGAAGCAGAACTGGATATGCCCCTGCAGTTTGACAACTTTCGGGACTGAATCCGGGACTAAAGAGTTCCGGGACTAATAAAATGTAATGTATTGGAGGCTTCAGTCTCCAATATTATTATTTTTAAAGTGATACTTTAAAATTTCACAGGGAACCTGCCCGTGACGGAACAGCAGCGAATGGAATCAGTCACTCCTCACCGTTCATGGCGTGAAGCTGTTGCCGCCTGTTTTCAGGGGCGGGTTCTCAGTATGTTGTTTCTGGGCTTTTCCGCTGGTTTGCCCATCCTGCTGATTTTCAGCAGTCTTTCCCTGTGGTTGCGTGATGCGGGGGTTGCCCGTTCCACAGTCACTTTCTTCAGCTGGGCTGCCCTCGGTTATTCCTTCAAGTTTGTCTGGGCACCGTTGGTGGATCGCCTTCCCCTGCCGGTGTTTACAGTCTGGCTCGGGCGGCGACGGTCCTGGTTGTTACTGTCCCAGCTGGCGGTCATGGGTGCCCTGGTATTTATGGCGGTTCATGATCCTGTAGACAGCCTGACTCTAGTGGCAGTTGGTGCGGTGATGCTGGGTTTTTCGTCTGCGACCCAGGATATTGTGATTGATGCTTACCGGATTGAGGCGGCAGAAGAGGATCTGCAGGCTCTTATGTCTTCGGCTTATATTGCCGGTTACCGGATCGGTATGCTTACAGCCGGAGCCGGGGCTCTGTACCTGGCCAGCTGGTTTGGTTCAGGGGATGGAGCAGGTTACAGCTTTGTCGCCTGGTCACAAACCTATATGTGTATGGCTGGCATTATGCTGGTGGGCATTGTGACAACCCTTTGTATCAGCGAACCGGAATCCCGGGCATCTCAGCACTCCTATGGAACGGTGGATTATCTGCGTTTCCTTGGCCTGTTTGTTGTCGCGACAGCTGTTTTCGTTTTGGTCTTTGTTTACGGCAGTGGTTATGTAGGAGTGTTTTCCCAGGCCATGTCTGGAGTTGTGGGTAAGCTTGCTGCTTCCTTTGTTGCGGAAACCAGCCGGTTATTGGTTAGTCTGGTTGTGGCTCTGCTTGCTGCCCGCTCCATGGTAAAACTGCATATTGTTGCACCGGGTATGGTGGATGAAACCTATGTGGCTCCTTTCCGTGATTTCTTCACCCGTTATGGCAGGGTTGCTTTGTTTATTCTGGTGCTGGTGGGCACTTATCGTATATCCGATATTGTTATGGGGGCGGTTGCCAATGTTTTCTATGACGATATGGGATATACCAAGGAGCAGATAGCCACCATTACCAAAACCTTTGGCTTGCTGATGACTATCGCCGGTGGTTTCCTGGGAGGGCTGCTGGCTATCCGCTATGGGGTGATAAAAAGTCTCTGGCTGGGAGCTTTCCTGGCGGCGGCCAGTAATGCTTTATTTGCGCTGCTGGCGGTTTCCACACCCCAGACCTGGATGCTTGCCGGTGTTATTGCCGCTGATAACCTCAGTGGAGGTCTGGCATCAGCGGCGTTTGTCGCTTATCTCTCAGGTCTTACCAATAGAGCTTTTACCGCTATGCAATATGCGCTGTTCAGCTCACTGATGACGTTGCTGCCAAAGCTGTTGGCAGGGTATTCCGGCTCAATGGTTGATGCGGTGGGTTACCCTGGCTTCTTTATTGGTTCTGCTCTAATCGGCTTCCCTGTCCTGTTGCTGGTAACCTATGTGGGGCGGAAGATGCCTCATTCTCCATCCCAGCAATAGGCTTTCAGATTGATTTTATGGCCGATAAACACGACACCTTCCTGCTCAAGTCGCTCTTTCTGTGTGGCATAACGTGCTGAGGCGTGAGGAAAAGAAATTTCTCCCTTGCTGTTAATAACCCTGTGCCAGGGCAAATGGCTGCCTGGTGGTAACTGGGAGAGTACATTACCAACAATCCGCGCACCTCCTGGCATACCTGTCATATCGGCGATCTGGCCATAGGTAGCTACTTTCCCGGAAGGGATTTCACTGACAACGAGCCATATTTTCTGGTTTCTACTAAGTTCGCTCACTAACAGCGATTCCTGTCATATCCTGTCAGCGTGAAGGATAACACTGCTTTAAGAGGTCGTCCCATGCTCGGAAAGTACATACCCGGATAACAGGCTGATACTGCAGGAATGCTTATATTTGTTGGTGAGATCATTTACTTTTTCGTTTTTCTCAGAATACATCATTAAATGTCAGGACACTCTTTCCCGCGCCGGTTCAGGTTGTTGTGTTGTTTGGCGATGCTGATGTGTTGTTCCAGGGTATGGTGTGACACTGTCTGGCTGACAAATGGTGACCTGCTCCGGGGAACTATCAGGGCGTTGGAAAATGGAAAAGTCCACCTGGATACAGAGTGGGCCGGGTTGATTAAAGTTGACTTGAAGTATGTCCAATCTCTGAAAACGGAAAAACTGCTTTGGGTCAGAATGAAAGGTCAGAATAGTTTTCGGCTGGTCAGGCTTTATACCCGGGAAAGTAAAACCTGGCTGCAGGATGAACAGGGCAACAGTATACCTCTGGGGAGCCAGAATAATCTTGTTTCCCTCACACTTAATCGTCCTGGTGAAGACCAGTGGCTGGTGGGGGGGAATATTAATGGCCATATTTCCCTGAAGCGGGGAAAAAACCGCAAGAGTGAATATAAAACCTTTGGTATCGTAGAACTGAGGGACAGAGTTAATAGAAATACCTTCAAGTGGGACAGCAAACTTTCAAAAAATGATGGAAAGCTGGACGACAAAGAACTGAAACTGTCTTACGACTATAATCGTTTTCTTGACCACTTCTGGTATGTTCTGGGTAATGTCCAGTGGTTCTATGATATTGATGAGAGTCCTTATAAACGCTGGTCGGCTGGCCCGGGTCTTGGTTATCAGTTCTGGGACAGGGGCACGGGCAGCCTGAAAAGCGATGTAGGTTTGAGCCATCTCTGGGAGTATTACCGTTTAAAGGAGGAGAGTAAGCGATGGGCTCTGCGCTGGGGTTTAAATGGAACTCAACGTATAACAGAAAATTTTTTCGCGTTACTGGATTCGACGGTTTTCTATCGGCAGGGCAAGGATAATCAGGTTCTCTGGGATCTGGATTTTAGCCTGCGATATCAGGTCAGTGACAGCTTCTGGTTCAATATGCGCTACAGCCTTGATTACAATTCCCAGCCTCCGGATAACAGGGTGCGGAGTAAAAGAAGTCTCAGTTTTGGCCTTGGCTGTGGTTTTTAAACAGAGAACGGACGATATTGGATCGCCCGCTCAATTGTAAAAAGTTTGTGGAAAATACTATTTCTGACTTTCCAGGAAATCCCGGCTGGGAGCAAAGAAGGCATTGCCGGTAACCGCTTGGGTGTAATTCATCAGGTGGTCGTAATGGCCATTGGCATCCGCATTAATCATCTGCTCCAGCATCAGATTGAAGTTCCGTGCGGTATGGGCATAGGCAATAAAGAACAGACCGTGCTCCTGGCTGTTTCCATAGGGCATGCTGTGGCGGAGGATTTCCAGACTTTTGCCGTCTTCCTTAAGGTTGACCCGCTTGATATGTGCGGTTGGAGCCTTTTCTTCTTTGGAAAATTCAATGTTCTCTTCTTTAGTCCGGCCAATTATCTGTTCCTGATGATGTACCGGACAGTTGTCCCATAATGGCAGGTTATGGACATAGCGCTGGGAGTGGATATAGCTGCCGCCAGCCAGGGGCTGATCTTCAGGAATAAGGGCAACGGAGGCGCGGTTATCTCCTTCAGGATTTTCCGTACCGTCAACAAAGCCGGTCATATCCCGTGAATCCAGGTAACGGAAGCCTGCGACTTCTTCTTCCACCATAACACTGTCGTTCAATAAATCCATAACCTGACGGCTCAGTTCAAAGTTCAGGTCTTTCCTGTCTGAGCGAATATGGATCAGCAGATCACCGGGAGTGCTCGGAGCCTGACGGTCACCATTTTTCAGAGCTTTAAAGTGGGAGAGTTCTTCCGGATAGGTCTGGCCGGGAAACAGCATTTTCCAGGCTCTGTTGCCAAAGGCCAGGGTGGCTGACAGCCTGCTGTCAGGGTATTTATTGTTGATGCTGTCTACAACTTCTGGAAAGTCCGCGGCAACATGCTTAACTGTTTCCAGGCTTTCAGGGTCATTCTGCAACAGCAGGATCAAAAATGTCGCGTCGGTATTGGCGTTAGGTAAAACGCCGGATTGCGGAGTGGCCATGGGTATTCCCAGTGTGGTTATTGTGTGTTGATGTAGATAAAAAAACTACTGCTTGTTGTACATGGAAATAATGAGGAAATTTTCTCAATCTTGATGATATAAGGCTATAAATATTTGACCAAGCAAGCGCTTGGTTGTAGTTTTCCTTTACAACAACAAAAAGCAGGTTCTCTTTATGCTGAACGATCATTATTTCAACGACAATCATCGCTTGTTTCGGGATTCAATTCGCCGCTTTGTAGATAAGGAAATCAAGCCATTTATTGATGAATGGGAGGAGGCTGAAGAATTCCCCCGTGAACTGTACACCAAAGCCGGAGACGCCGGTTTTCTTGGTCTGGGTTACCCAGAGGAGCTGGGGGGAAGTGGCACCGACGTTTTCATGAATGTAGTGTTCACTGAGGAAATGATGCGTTCCGGGTCAGGAGGTCTGGTCGCTGGTCTGTTATCCCATCAAATTGGTTTGCCACCTATTGCCCGCCTGGGTTCTGATGCCTTGAAAGAGAAGGTGATTCCACCTGTTCTGCGGGGTGAAAAAATTGCGGCACTGGCTATTACAGAACCGGGGGGGGGATCTGATGTGGCCGGGTTGAAAACCCGTGCAGTACGAGAAGGTGATTATTATCGCCTGAATGGTTCCAAGACCTTTATTACCAGTGGTGTCAGGGCGGATTTTTATACTGTCGCTGTCAGAACCGGTGGTGAAAGTTATGGTGGTGTCAGCCTGATTATGGTTGAGAAAGGAACACCGGGTTTTGCAGTTGGTAAAAAGTTGAAAAAGATGGGCTGGCGCTGTTCCGATACCGCTGAGCTGTTCTTTGAAGACTGCATGGTGCCGGCAGAAAATCTGATTGGTGTAGAAAATCAGGGTTTCGCAGCCATAATGGGGAACTTCCAGAGTGAACGATTAATGCTGGCGATTATGGCCAACATGACCTCCCGCCTCGCCCTTGAAGAATCCCTCAAGTATGTACGGGAGCGGGAAGCTTTTGGTCGCTCCATCAAGGACTTCCAGGTTACCCGTCATAAGCTGGCGGATATGGCGAGTCAACTGCTGGCCAGTGAAGCACTCACTTATCAGGTCGCCAAAGCCATGGATGAAGGGAAAAATGTTATTCAGGAAGTGTCCATGGCCAAGAATGTTGCCACGGATTGCAGTGATAAGCTGACCTACCAGGGTGTGCAGTTGTTCGGTGGTATGGGCTTTATTCAGGAGTGCCTGGTGGAGCGTCTGTATCGGGATAACCGCATTCTCTCTCTGGGCGGCGGTACCCGTGAAATTATGAATGAAATTATTTCCAAGCAGATGGGCTTATAACCAGAAAGGCTATATGAAGGAGTTAACAAGGCTGGCCTCACCAGCCTCCTCCCAGGGAGAAATCCAGCTCCAGGTTTTTCTGTCCGTCCTCTTCTTTTGGTGGCGTGTCTTGCCGGCGGTAGTCCGTTGGTGAGATGCCCGCTTCCTTTTGAAATGTCCGGCTGAAATGGCTGTGACTGTTGAACCCCAGCCGCCAGGCAATGTCTGATACCGGAACATGCTTCTGGGTTGGGTCTTTCAGCAGAACTTTGGCCCGTTCTAACCGGCGTACCAGCACCTCCGTACGGAAGGTGGTCTGGTGGCGTTTCAGCAGTTTGAACAGATACGCCCGGGAAATACAGGCCGCTTTTGCTACGGATTCTGTGCTGATATCCGGATTTTCCAGTTGCTGGTCTATGGCTGAAAGAATAGCGTCCAGCCTTTGTTGCTCCTGGCTCATCTGCTCGGTTTGAATCGCTGCATGGTTGAGGGTCAGGGCAAGCAGACTGATCAATTGTTCGCCCAGTGCATGGGAAATCTTATCGCAGGTAATCTCTCCGAGACCGCTAATCATGGCCAGTGTCTGATTGCGGAGAATCGTGCCCAACCCGGACTGGCAGTCGATAGTCACGGGGGTTTTCTCCGGCAAAAGCTTATAGATATGTTTCAATCGTTCTTCCGGAATCATAATCTGCAGGCAACTGGCGGGTGAGAGATAAACGGTTTCTACCGGGTGGCTGATATTTATCAGCAGCGTCTGGTTGCGGTTCAGGGTTGTACTGACAGAATCCTGACGCACGGAAATTTCGCCGCTCATGGCCATAATCAGTACATATTCCCGGCGGGGTTTGCCCGAAATGACGGGCGGGCGATCTCTCAGACAGTGTTCTGTGGCATGGAGCAGGCTGATACGCATATCGCCTAAATGAGCGAGGCGCAGTCTTCCATGAAACTGTTTTGGATCTTTATCGGGAAGATATTCAGGAGAAAACGGCTGCAGGTGGCTGAGGATTTGCCTCCAGATGTCCAGAGCGTTCCGGTTGGGATGGCTTTCCGTGTCCATGGTTTTAAACATCAGTGTCTCCAGATTCCCAGGGGAAGACTGCAGTCATTGACTACACAGGCAGGCTTGTGCCGCTCTGTGTATCGGTGACATACTTTCTGGCCACTGAACTCCCGTGGCCACATCCTGTCAGAATACGACTGATGGGCGAACGAATATCGATATTTCCGTTCATTCTCCTATTTGACCAGTGAGTAGACTGAGGGTCAAGTCACTGTCCACTTACAGGCAAGCACCGACGGAAACTTGTCGGTATAAATAGTTACACAGACATACAGTGCATCAACCAAAAATCAGTGCATGTGTCTGTCCACTCATAATATTTATAAAATCTGGTTCGGGAGGTCACACTTCATGGTTGCGGGTAAATCATCTGTGATAGATGCAATGGAAGAGCGTGTTGAAGATATTCTGACCATGTATGCCGCTGGTGTCATGTCACGGATGGATGATGACTACGTAAAGAGTCTCAGGTGGGCCCAGCGGGCTGAGCAGGCTGCGTTTCAGCTGGGTCGTGAGTCAAGGCGTTTAAACAGGCATTACAGTTTCGGTGTACCAAAGCTTGATCGTGCTTATATCAAAGGACGGGCTCAGGTTTCCATGTGCAAAGTTTATGATATGAGTGGTACAGAACTTGAAGTTCAAAGTGACGGGCTGCCACAAACGGCCTAACTTTGAAATTATGGTGGTAGACACAGTTCGTAAAAATGATAAAAGACCCTGCAACAGCAGGGTCTCTTGATTTGTGCAGGCTGGTTTCTCAAACACGCAGTATCCTGCCAAACAGCGCTTTTATATATGCGGTTTCCGGAATAGCCGGATGAATCGGGTGATCGGCGCCCTGGTGACACTCTCCGAACAGTTGAATCTCCCTGTCGATATGGCGGGCGGATGCTCGCAGGATATCAACAAGAGAATCCCGCTGCAGGTGCATGGAGCATGAGCCGCTGATCAGAATGCCATCGTTGTTTAACAAGCGCATGGCCATTTCATTGACCCGGCGATAAGCCTGTTCACCATTGCGGATATCTTTCTTGCGTTTAATAAACGCCGGTGGGTCCATAACCACAATATCGAAACGTTCCTGGGCGGTGTGCAGCTCTTTCAGGGCGGAGAAAGCGTCTCCTTCAAAGGTGGCGACCTTGTCGCCTACGCCGTTCAGTTCGGCGTTCTTGTGCACATATTCGAGTGCCAGGGCAGAGCTGTCGACACAGAACACTTCACTGGCACCATGGTTGGCAGCCTGTACACCCCACCCGCCGATGTAACTGAATACATCCAGCACCCGCTGCCCTTTGGCCATAGTATTCAGGTAAGCCCGGGCCGGACGGTGATCATAGAACCAACCGGTTTTCTGGCCTTCCACTACAGGAGCCAGGAACTGGGTACCGTTCTCTATCAGGGGGAGTTCGTCCGGGACTTCGCCGTAAGCCGTTTCAATATATTCCGGCAGGCTTTCCAGGGAACGAACACCGCCCTGGTTGCGGAACAGAATACCGGCGGGCTTCAGTACCTTCACCAGAGCCTCAATAATCTCATCCCGCATAACCTCCATGCCAACAGTGCCTATCTGCACCACCAGGTAGTCATGGAAACGGTCAACGACCAAGCCTGGCAGGTTGTCACTGTCCCCGTACACAAGGCGGTAGCAGGGTTCGCTGAACAGCCGTTCCCGCAGGCTGAGGGCGATTTTCAGGCGATGCACCAGCAGGGATGAAGACAGGGGATGCTTGGTGTTCCGGCTGATCAGTCGGCCGCATATCAGGGTATTCGGGTTGATATAGGCGATACCCAGTTCTTTCCCGGAAGATGCCTTGATAACAGCCTGCTGGCCGGGCTGGAAGTCGGAAAGGGGCGTCTGGGCGGTATCAACCTCATTGCTGTAGATCCACAGATGGCCCGCTTTCAGGCGCCTGTCGGTATTTTTTTTCAGACGCAGGGTCGATAGAGTCATGATTTATGGTTCCATCTGGATAATTGTCCCAGAGCTGCCTATGGAGCTGATTTCGCCCCGAAAACTGTGACGGGCCGCCAGGTGACAGGGAATGTAGGGGAATGGGGCGGGTATTATAATGAACCTTTGGTAAATGTCCCGGCATTTTCCTGACACCCGGAAAAAGGGCAGGCCGCTATTCTGAAAAGAAAGGAATCTGTGGGAATCTCATCATGAACAGGAATTTATATAAACAGGGTTTGTCTTCGATGGCCGGAGCTTTGCTGGTTGCAGGGGCCGTGCATGGTGAGGTGAAGCCCCTTGAGGGGGCCCAGATGGAAGATATCTACATTGGCAGTACCGTGACTGTGGCTCCGGCGCTTGACAGTTATACTCAGGAAACTGATGCTGCCGTTATTGGGGGTATTCAGCGTCAGACCACAAGTACTGCACAGTCCCACGAATTGAATGAGAACCTGAATGCGCAGTTTTATACTCCGGAAAAGCCTCAGCCAACTTTTCAGGAGCGCCTGATAAAAGGTATGCAGGAACAGGGATATGTGGCTGGCAGCAATAATGCCATTGCCAATCTGCCGGCTAATTTCTCCGGAACAGGTCAGAATGGTTCCTACACGATTGATGTTGTTCCTCCATCAATTAATGCGACTTCTCCAGACAGCGTCAGGTTGCAAAGCGCACCCACAAGTCTGAGGTTTGTTTTACCCAACACGGAAAACTTCCCGTCTGAAATTCAAGGCACGCCTGGTGGACCGGCTTACCTGGAAGTAAACAACAGTAGCATCATCATTGAGCTGAACGGTCTGAAATAAAGTCCCTTTCCTATCGCTGTTCCGTCCATACTATTGAGCAAATGTTGCCAGGTGCTGACGGATGACCCGCCATCTTGTTATTACAGTCACTGGTCCTGACCTTCCCGGTATGGAGCAGGAACTGACCCAGGTGATTGCCCGTTTCCAGGGGCGCTGGGTGGGCAGCCGTACAGCTCATATGGCTGGGCGGTTTGCCAGTATTCTCTTTATCTCTATAGCCGCTGAAAAGACGGAAGCTCTGTCAGATACGCTTAACGGGTTTGCCAGTGAGGGTGTGGAAGTTCGTATTGATCAGGTGGAAACGGTCACCACCCCGGCGAAGGAACGACACCTGCTGTTAAACCTGATTGCGGATGATGCCCCGGAGCTGGTTGCCGATGTTTCCCGGCTGCTGGCGGCCCAGCATATAAGAATCAGCGAGCTGCATACGGATACACTTCCAGCGCCGTGCAGCGGCGATCCCCTCCAATCTATTCAGGCTCATCTGCGTGCGCCGTCCGGAGTCAATGTGGAGCAGGTTCGGGCCAAAATAGAAGCCCTGTCATCGGAATTGATGCTGGATATCAGCCTTGAATAACATGAACTAGTTGACCAGGGCAGGCGCGTGCTTCAGGTCATACAGTTCATTGACCAGCCCTGACAGCAGGTTGCGGGATTCCTCCAGTTCGCTGTCGAGATCTTCTACAACGGAAAGAATATCCAAGTGTCTGGTGATATAGCTGATAGTTTCTGAACGGGCTTTTATTCCCTGAAAACTGGCTGACTGACGGAGACGATTAAAATCTTCAACCAGCTGTTGAATGTTAATGCGGTGGGATACCTGCCGGAAACGATCCTGACAGGCGACTAAGCGGTAATCTATGTCCAACTTCGTTAATGCCGATATTGACGAGACAAGTGCAGATTGCCCCATGAACCCGCATCTGTAAAGGCCGGGCGAAAATTATTTTTACTTGCTTATTTTATCTGCACCTTGATCTTGCTTATATCTATTCCCGGATGGTGTGATAAAGAATAGATATCCGCGTGTGGGATGCATAGCGCAACATCGTAAGCGTTAATGTTTTCAGCTAGTTGTAAACGGAGATTGCTACTGCGAGCCTGGCAAGGTAATAATTGTCTGATAAAAATAACAACTGATTAATAAAGAGGTGCGGCTATGGAACCTGAGTTCTGGGATGGTAAAAGACCTGATGGCGTACCGGCTCATGCGCCACAGCTGGATTTCAACTCTCTTATTGAGCTTATTGAAGATGCTTTTACCCGCTTTGCAGACCGGCCGGCTTTCACTGGTATTGGTCATACCCTCACCTATCAAGAGATAGATAAGTACAGTGCCTGTTTTGCTACATGGCTGCAGAACCATACCGGACTTAAGTCCGGAGACAGGGTCGCCATCCAGCTACCTAATCTTCTGCAATATCCTATAGCGGTATTTGGCGTTCTTCGGGCCGGTATGGTGATTGTGAACGTAAATCCCCTGTATACCGCCCGGGAAGTGAATCACCAGCTCAATGACTCAGGAGCGAGGGCGCTGCTGTTTCTGGAAAATTTTGGCCACACCATTGAGAAAGTGATCGCGGATACTCCGGTGGAACAGCTGATTTGTACGTCTTTCGCAGATATGCTGCCAGCGCCAAAGCGGTGGCTGGTTAATAGTGTTGTGCGTCACGTTAAGAAAATGGTGCCGCCTTTTAATCTTCCCAAAGCCGTGCCTTTTCGAAAGGTTCTTGCAGAAGGAGCCAGAGCTTCAGAATTCCGCCGACCGGTACGGAGCGCTAATGATATCGCCATGCTGCAGTACACGGGAGGAACAACGGGCGTAGCCAAGGGCGCAATGCTGACCCATGGCAATCTGTTGGGGAACGTTGCCCAGGTTGACGCAACTTTCGGGCAGGTAAGGGAGAATGGAGAACCCTGGCTTAAGCCTGGCGAGGAAATCTCCATCGCGCCGCTGCCGCTTTACCACATCTACGCTTTTATCGTGAACCTGATGTATTACCCCCACACCGGACAGCACAGTATTCTGATTGCCAACCCCAGGGATATTGACCAGTTTGTCAAAACAATAATGCCCTGGAAGTTTACGGTTTTCTCGGGCCTGAACACTCTGTTTGTTGCCCTTATGGGGCATCCCAGATTCAGCCATATGGATTTCTCTTCCCTGAAAGTGACATTGTCCGGCGGAACAGCCTTGCAGGAAGATGTTGCCAAACGCTGGGAGGACGTCACAGGCTGTCGTGTATCGGAAGGTTATGGCCTTACGGAATGTTCCCCGGTAGTAAGTGTTAACCCCCTTGGGGAAGCCTCTCGCCCTGGTACGGCTGGTATGCCTGTGCCATCAACGGAGGTGAAAATTATTGATGCTGAGGGTAATGAACTGCCACAGGGGGAACCCGGAGAACTGTGCATAAAAGGCCCCCAGGTTATGAAAGGGTACTGGCGGCGGGCCGAGGCCACAGAGGAGGTTCTGGATGAGCAGGGCTGGCTGAAAACCGGCGATATTGCCGTTGTAGAAGACGATGGTTTTATCCGCATTGTCGACCGTATCAAGGATATGATTCTGGTCTCTGGCTTTAATGTGTATCCCAATGAAATAGAGAGTGTTGTCTCTGGCCATCCGGGAGTTATCAACTGTGCCTGTATCGGGGTGCCGGATATAAAAACCGGTGAAACCCCAAGGCTCTATGTAATACCGGCCAATACTTCGCTGACGGAAGAAGAACTGTTGCAATGGTGCCGTGAACATCTGACGAATTACAAGATTCCCAAGCAGATTGTGTTCAGAAGTGAACTGCCGGTGACACCTGTGGGCAAGGTATTAAGAAAAGAGCTTAAGGAAGAATACAGAAAGTCTCACGAGAGCTCATCTCGGGAGAGTCAGTAGCAGGTATGCTGACTCGAAATCACTTCTCTTATGTAATGTGTGTACTGCCCGGCCCGGCCATTGTGTTTGTCCGGGCAAACCATCCCTACAAAAACCATCCCTACAAAAACCATCCCTACAAAAAACACCCCTACAAAAAACACCCCTACAAAAACAGTCTGAAAAGAGTGTTGTCGAACAAGAGCAGGAAAAAAAGATGTTGCTGAAAATTGTCCGTAATGGCCTTGGTTATATGATTGCTGGAGTGGACCTGATAACACGTGGTCGTCGTTTAAAGCGGGCTTCTGAAGCCCAGATCTGGGCCGATAAGGCCACGTCCAATATGTCCCTCTACCAGTTCTTTGGCTGCCCGTTCTGCATAAAAACCCGCAGAGCCATACATCGCCTGAACTTGAATATTGAATATCGGGATGCCAGTGGTAATGAGACGTTCAGAAATGAATTAATGGCCAATGGTGGAAAGGTGCAGGTACCATGTTTGAGAATTTCCCAGCCGGAAGGAGATGATATCTGGATGTATGAATCCGGCGCGATTATTGAGTATCTTGAGAAGGAATTCGGGGCTGCCTGATTTTTGTCGTGATTTTTGTTGAAGGTTCAACTTTTAGCTGAATCTTCGACAAAGCTGAATCTATCAGGAGGCAGTTTCGTGTTGCTTCTGAATTTTATGGACAATAGCTGTTGTTGAGCAGTCATCCAGGAATTCCAGGACGGCCACTTCACCGCCATAGCCATGTACGATAGGCGCTCCTACCACCTGTTCCACAGAGTAGTCTCCCCCTTTTACCAGCACATCCGGGTGCAGGAGCTCCAGCAGTGCTTCGGGAGTGTCCTCATGGAAGGGAACAACCCAGTCCACAGCCTCCAGACCAGCAAGGACAGCCATACGGCGTTCCACCGGATTAATGGGGCGACCTTCACCTTTCAGGCGGGTGACTGAAGCATCGTCGTTTATCGCAAGAATCAATCTGTCACCCTGCCTGCGGGCCTGCTCCAGATAACCCACATGACCGGCATGAAGAATATCAAAGCAGCCATTGGTAAAGACGATTTTCTCACCCTGGGCTTTGGCTTCTTCAATGACTGTGGCCAGTTGCTCCCTGGTCATTACACCCCGTTCAACACCCTGAATCGAGCTGGCTGCACGACGAAGTTCAGGCATGCTGACCGTGGCTGTACCAAGTTTGCCGACAACAATCCCGGCAGCGATATTAGCGAGGGCGGTGGCTTCGGGCAGTGACATGCCACTGGCAAGGGCCGCGGCCAAAGTACCGATAACGGTATCGCCAGCGCCGGTCACATCAAAAACCTCCCTGGCCTGGGCCGGGAAGTGCAGTTCATCCTCATCGTCACGGAGCAGGGTCATGCCATGTTCGCTGCGGGTAATCAGCAGGGCATCCAGCTCCAGATTTTTGCGGAGTTGCTGACCTTTTTCGACCAGAGTCTTTTCATCGGGGCAGGGGCCAACAATAGCTTCAAACTCGCTCAGGTTCGGCGTGATAACAGTAGCACCGCGATATTTTTCAAAATCAGAGCCTTTTGGGTCAGCGAGAACCGGAATCCCGAAATCCCGTGCCATTTTTACCAGGGCCTGAATATCGTTCAGGGTGCCTTTGCCATAATCGGACAGCACCAGGGCATCAGCGCTGAGAAGCAGCGTTGGCAGTTCTTCAGCAATATTCTGTTCAAACTCGGGTACGAAAGGTTCTTCAAAATCCAGACGCATCAGCTGCTGGTGCTGGCTGATAATGCGGAGTTTGGTAATTGTTGGCACGTCTTTATGGCGAATAAAATTGCAGCTGACACCGGCGCTGTTCAGGGAAGTCTTCAGGCTGTCCGCAGCTTCATCGTTTCCGGTAGCTCCCAACAGCCAGACAGGAGCTCCAAGGGAGGTAATGTTCAGGGCTACGTTACCGGCACCGCCGGGACGGTCTTCCATGGATGTGACCCGTACAACCGGAACCGGCGCTTCCGGGGATATGCGACGGGTCGGGCCGTGCCAGTAACGGTCAAGCATCACGTCGCCGGCAACCACCACCCGGGCCTGGTCAAAACGGGGAAGGGTCAGTTTCATACGCTGGTCTCTGTTCCTGCACCCACAGCGGCATCCGGGGGAGTGATATTGGTGATATCCATGGCGTCTTCCTGTTCCTGAAACTGCATCTGGTGCAGGCGAAAATAAGCGCCTTCCTGCGCCAGCAGTTCGCTGTGGGTACCGGATTCGATAATCTGTCCCCTGTCCATCACCAGAATACGGTCAGCATTCTCAATAGTGGATAAACGGTGGGCAATAACCAGGGTTGTGCGGTTCTTCATAATATTATTCAGAGCCGCCTGAATATGACGTTCCGACTCTGTATCCAGGGCGGAGGTGGCTTCGTCCAGAATCAGCAAAGGAGCATCCTTGAGAATCGCCCGGGCAATGGCCAGACGCTGGCGCTGGCCGCCGGACAGCAGGACACCATTCTCGCCCACCAGAGTATGGAGGCCATCGGGCATATTCTCGATAAACTCCATGGCGTGGGCCGCTCTGGCCGCCAGGCGGATATCCTCCTCTTCCATATCCCGCAGATCACCATAGGCAATATTATTGGCTACGGTGTCGTTAAACAGGGATACCTGCTGGGTGACCAGAGCGATCTGCTTGCGCAGATTCCGTAGCTGGTAATCCTGGATGGGAACACCGTCAAGCAGAATATCGCCCTGATTATGGTTGTAAAAACGGGGCAGAAGGCTCGCCAGGGTGGTTTTACCACTGCCGGAACGACCCACCAGAGCAATGGTTTCACCGGGTTTTGCGGTAAAACTGATGTTCTTCAGGGCCGGGCGGTCGGCATTGGGATAGGTGAAACAGAGGTCTTTGACTTCTAACGCTCCGGAAACTCGTTCTACCTGCAGGCTACCCTCATCTTTCTCAGGCTCCTCATCGACCAGCTCAAAAACCGAGTAGGCGGCGACAATACCTTTCTGGATATTGGGAATAACCTCGCTCAGTTGGCGCAGGGGTTTGGGCAGCAGGCCCGCAGCGGTAAGGAAACCCACAAGCTCACCGGGAGTATTGGCTGTGGCTCCGGAGCTTTGCAGGTAGAGCACTGCATACATCAGGGCTGCCATGGCGCAGAGAATAATCAGCTGCAGGGTCGGCGTCATAATGGCCCCCACCTTAACCATTTTCAGGCCTTTTCTGGTGTTATCCATACTGGCATGGAGAAAACGGTCTTTTTCATAGTTTTCTCCGCCAAAACTGCGCACGACTTGATGGCTGGTAATAGATTCAGAGGCGATATGTGTGACATCACCCATAGTATTTTGAATCTTTTTACTCAGCTTTTTAAAGCGTTTACTGGTAAAGGCCACGACCCCCGCTATGACGGGCATAATGGCAATAAACAGCAGTGTCAGCTGCCAGTTGGTGTAAAGCAGATAGCTCAGAACGGCGATAACTGTCAGCCCTTCCCGTACCAGAACCTTGATAGCGTCGGTAGCTGCTGTGGTGACACCACCCACGTTGTAGGTAATTCTTGAAATCAGGTGGCCGGAGTTATTATTGTCAAAGAACTTATTGGGCAGCACCAGCATACTCTTAAACAGGTGGGTACGCAGGTCATGGACAACTCCCAGAGAGACCCGGGCAATAAAGTAGTTGCCCATAAATGAGCCAATACCCCGGAATACAGCAATAAATACCATAATCAGGGGGACAAGGGTTACCAGAGCTGAGGGAGAAACCATACCAAAGCCCCAGACCTCAACGGACTCATGGGTGTCGCCAATCAGGGCTGTAGTGAAGTAATCAACCAGCTTGGGAAACATGGGCTGGCTGAGGGCAAAGCAGAGATAACCCAGGATACTCAGGGCAAAGAATTGCCCGTAAGGGCGGACATAGCCCAGAAGGCGCAGGTAAACGGCCAGCCCGTTTTCATCGGGGTGGGTTTGGTCTGTCATACATTGGACCCGCTGGAATATTGGATGGTCTTGAACGATGGTGCAAGTTGAGTGAAGCCTGTAATAATAACATACAGTCCCGAGAATTCGCAGAAATTGGTCTTTTATTGAAGGATACAGCCTGTAGTACACAGGCACTGCAGGCATTATGAGCTGGTCAGGCAGAGTCTATAGCTCTTCTGGTTGCTCTCTCTTTTCGTGGGGATTGGTCGCAGACGGCCTGCTGCACCCCGGCTGCGGCCTCCACTATCAATCAGTAGTTGATACCATGACAGGGTTATTGTTTACAGGCTTACTCAAAGGCCCGGTTTTGACAGTTGAAGCTGGATTCAAGCACCTGTTGCAGCCAGAAGCCAGAAGCCAGAAAGCAGACCCTCCCTTTCGTTTTCCAGACGCTTTTATCGGTTCTTGTTTGTCATCGCAACAAAAATATTACGTCTGTCTTTCCCTGAAGAAGGGGCACAGGTAGAATGCCCGCCTTTGCCACCGACATAGACATTATCTGAAGACGGGCATGCGGACTCTCACGGCAACAGATTACAACAGACTGCGGGATGGCGGGTATGTCATAGAGGCCGATGGTTTTGGTGACAAGGTCATCAGGCTGAAGGATGGCAATTTCCTGAAGCTTTTCCGCCGTAAAAGATGGCTGACGTCCGATGTTATCCGTCCTTACTCTGCACGCTTTGCCCAGAATGCCCAGGCTTTGATTAAGCGGGGTATTCCTACGGTTGAAATCCTGTCGGTTTACAAAATTCCATCGGTAGAACGCACTGCCGTTCATTACCGGCCCCTTACTGGCGATACCCTGAGGGAATGGCTGAAAGGGCGGGAATCCCTGGAGCGGCAGCAGCTGGCCCGGGAGCTGGGGCGTTTTATCGCCTGGCTGCATCGGTCCGGCGTTTATTTTCGGTCACTTCATCTGGGCAATATATTAAAAATGCCCGATGGACGACTGGGATTGATAGATATCTCTGATATGCGCTGTTACAGGTACGCCCTGGGTGACAGCAGCCGTTTACGGAATTTCCGTCATATGGCCAGATATCGGGATGATATAGCGCTGTTGGGAGATTCAACAGCTATTCTGGCAGAAAGCTATAACAATATGGCCGGTACCCGAAAGGGATTCCGGCAGAAACTGGAAAATATCCTGGCTGGTAAATAAACCGGTTCAGAGTAAAAGAGGCACCTTCCCTGTGAGCGAGGCTGTTATTGAAAAGCTGCGGAACGTAGCGATTATCGCGCACGTTGACCACGGCAAAACAACACTGGTCGATAAGCTGCTTCAGCAGTCCGGTACTCTTGGCCGCAAGGATCAGGGTACGGAGCGTATCATGGACTCCAATGACCAGGAGAAAGAGCGCGGCATTACCATTCTGGCCAAAAATACGGCCATTAACTGGAATGATTACCACATTAATATTGTGGACACTCCCGGACACGCGGATTTCGGTGGTGAGGTTGAGCGGGTTCTCTCGATGGTGGATTCTGTACTGCTGCTGGTAGACGCGGTTGACGGCCCCATGCCTCAAACCCGTTTTGTAACTTCCAAGGCTTTTGAGCAGGGTCTGCGTCCTATTGTTGTTATCAACAAGGTTGACCGTCCCGGTGCACGCCCAGACTGGGTTATGGACCAGGTTTTTGACTTGTTTGACAACCTTGGCGCCACAGATGAACAGCTGGACTTCCCGGTTATCTACGCTTCCGCCCTGAATGGCGTGGCTGGTATGGAGCCCGACGAGCTGGCGGAAGATATGACGCCGCTGTTCGAAATGATCACCAAAAATGTACCGGCTCCTGATGTTGACGTTGATGGCCCCTTCCAGATGCAGATTTCTGCCCTGGACTACAACAGCTATGTTGGTGTTATCGGTGTTGGCCGGGTTAAGCGTGGCCATATTAAGCCAGGTACCCCTGTTCGCCTGATCGACATGCATGGTGAAGAGCGTAATGCAAAAATCCAGAAGGTCATGGGCCATCTGGGCCTGGAACGGGTTGAAACGGAAGATGCCCGTGCCGGTGACATTATCTGTATTACCGGTATTGAAGGCCTGAACATTTCCGACACACTCTGTGATCCGTCCAGTGTTGAAGCCCTGCCTGCCCTGACGGTTGATGAACCGACGGTATCCATGACCTTCCAGGTGAACGACTCTCCATTCTGTGGCCAGGATGGCAAGTTCGTAACGTCCCGGAATATTAAAGACCGCCTGGATCGTGAGCTTATCCACAACGTAGCACTGCGTGTTGAGCAGGGTGACGATGCGGACAAGTTCAAAGTGGCTGGTCGTGGCGAACTGCACCTGTCTGTTCTGATTGAAACCATGCGTCGTGAAGGTTTCGAACTGGCTGTATCCCGCCCTGAAGTTGTTATCCGTGACAACAACGGCGTGAAGGAAGAGCCTTACGAGCAGGTTGTGGTTGATGTGGAAGAAGAGCATCAGGGTTCCATCATGGAAGAGCTGGGTCTGCGTAAGGCCGAGCTGAAAGATATGGTTCCCGATGGTAAAGGACGTGTTCGCCTGGACTTTATCATGCCGTCCCGTGGCCTGATTGGCTTCCGCTCCCTGTTCCTGACCCTGACTTCCGGTTCCGGTATCCTGACCTCTATCTTTGACCACTATGGTCCTGTGAAAGAAGGTGAAGTCGGCAGCCGTAACAACGGTGTTCTGGTTTCCATGGTGAAAGGCAAGGTGCTGGGTTACTCCCTGTTCAACCTGCAGAGCCGTGGTCGTATGTTCATCGACCCGAACGTGGACGTTTATGAAGGCCAGATTATCGGTCTGCATATCCGTGACAACGACCTCATGGTGAACCCGACCAAGGGTAAGCAGCTCACCAACGTTCGTGCCGCTGGTACCGACGAAAACATCATCCTGACTCCGCCTATCCGTCATACCCTGGAACAGGCCCTGGAATTTATTGATGATGATGAACTGGTTGAGATCACCCCCAACCATATTCGCCTGCGTAAGAAGTACCTCACCGAGGTAGAGCGTAAGCGTAATAAGAAGAAGTAATTCTTCCTGTTAAGAAAAAGCCCCGCAGCCTTTGTGCTTCGGGGCTTTTTAGCATCTGACTCGCGCTGGCGAGCAAAAAATCTCGTGCCTAAGAATTTGCTTACGAATTCTGATCAATTACTTGAGGCACCGTTTGAGAGAAAGCGCATTTCCATGTCGATTGTCAGCTATCTTGCAGTCTTGCAGGTCTGAGCTGGAGGACAGCATCATGGAAAAAAGAGTGATACTTCTCCTTACCCTGTTACTTTTACTTTCACCTGTATTAAAGAGTGGGTATTTAGACACAGTTTATTATATTGAACAGCTGCTGGGGCAAAGTAAAAGGGTTGCCATACTGGTCATTGATATGCAGCAAGCATTCAGGGAAGACTACGCTTTACGAGGTAACAGCAAAATTATCACAGAGCAAAGAAAATTACTGGAGCATTTTGCCAATAATCCAGATGTAGTTTTCATTGATGTGAGATATAACGATGCAATAAGCATGATGCATGATGAGACACTGGGTATTCCAAAATTATCTGCCGCACTGCACAGAAAAGAGTTATACAAACAATTCCTTAAAGACTTTGATGATGCCTTCAGTGAAAAGGCTGACACTGCAGGATACAAAGGTTTAGAGGAAACAATAGAAGGCAAACTTGGTGATTACATAAGAACGATGAAAATTAAAGATATAGTCCTTTTTGGTTGTTTTGATGGTCTGTGTGTAAAATCAACCGCAGAGGGTGCATTGAAAGAAGAATTCATTGTTCATGTTGATTTTGACCTGAACATTATCTTTGGTGTTCAACACAGGATAAAAAACATAACACCCCGACAAGTCCAGGACGAATCCGCCGAAGCCTGGCAGAAGCTCAAAGAAGGAAATCCCAACCTGCATTTTATTGAAAAAAAGCCTGAAGGTTCTGCCACTCCCTGCAGCATGGCAAAAAAATAGACGTTTTTGAATAATTTGGCGGATTTGCAGGTCGATTTGTACCTTATCATTGATGTACATCTGTACAAAATTGTTCATGTTTTTGCTGTGGGGGCCATTGTATCCAGAGCATACTGTACCCAGAGCATATAGAGAGGCGGTTATTTCGGGAAACTGATCTGAAAATCTTTATTAATCTTATTAGCTCTAATATAAAGTGAATAATCAGCTTTCGGAGTAGTTATGCAGCCTTTTTCATGGTGTGTAGTGGGAGCTGGACCTGCGGGCATTGCGGTTATCGGTAATCTACTGGATGCGGGGGTTCCTCAGTCTGACATTGTTTGGATAGATCCAGATTTTGAAGTTGGTGACTTAGGGGCCAAGTGGTATCGAGTTCGTGGAAACTCAAAGGTGAAAGGTTTTATGAGCTTTTTTGCATCCTGTTCCAGCTTTCAGTTTCAACAAGCTCCTGGGTTTGCGATCCATGACTTTGACCCTGAACGTAGTTGCAGACTTTCCTATGTCGCTGAGCCTTTACAGTGGATAACCAGGCATCTGTTACAAAGAATTGTCAGCTTTAAAGCATCAGTAAGATCGCTTGATCGTTCTCAACGCGCTTGGCAAATTCATGTTTCTGGAGATGTGATTACGTCAAAAAAAATCGTGTTGGCAACAGGTTCGACTCCTAAATATTTGGACACAGGGATGCCCGTTACGCCTCTGGAAATTGCGTTAAATGATGAAAAACTTCAAGAAGTTGATTTAGAAGATGAAACTGTGGCGGTATTTGGTTCGTCTCATTCTGCCGTAGTTGCTTTAGAAAATTTATTAACGACTAAGGTAAATAAAGTCATTAACTTTTACCGAAACCCTCTTAAATATGCTGTGTATATGGATGACTATGTATTGTTTGACAACACAGGGTTAAAAGGTCATGCGGCGCAATGGGCAAGAGATAACCTGGATGGTGTAATGCCAGAGAACCTTGAAAGAGTTTGTTGTGACAGTGAATTGATGAATGAGAAACTAAATGTATGCAGCCGAGCTATCTATGCTATTGGTTTCGCTGCTAATACTGATATACAAGTTGAGAACATAAAACAACCGTTAGCTTACAACCAGTATAATGGCATTATCGCTCCGGGTTTATTTGGAGTGGGAATTGCCTTTCCTAACTTGGTGACTGATCCATTCGGTTATCAGGAGATGAATGTTGGTATAGCTAAGTTTATGGAATACATTCAGCAAGTTATGCCGATTTGGCTGAAGTATTAAAGTGCTGTATCGCCGTCATGCCTGCGAAAGCAGGCATTCAGTGACTTTAGCCTGGTGAACGCCTGCCTTTTATGGGGGGCTGTTGGTTATCTCGCGGGCCGTGTACCCCCCACCACAGACACCCGCTCGCCATAACGGCTATGTGGGTAGTAATCCCAAATGGCGTGGTGCTGGGTACAGCGGTTGTCCCAGAAGACAAGTGTGTTGGGCTCCCAATGTACCCGGCACCAGAGGTGAGGCGTGGATTCGATGTGACGATACAGCATGTCGAGCAAGGCTGCGCTCTCCGCACGGTTCAACCCGACGATGTGCGAGGTGAAGCCGCTGTTGACGTAGAGTAACTTGCGACCGGTCTCGGGATGACGGATCACCACTGGGTGTTCGTTGCGTGGGTAACCTCCCTTCGGGGGCACGGACTTGTAGGAACCAATGTAGGGGTTGGCACCATCGTGGACTGCGGTCTGGCCGTCTAAAAAACCGCGCATCGGTTCGGACAGCAGCTCATAGGCCAGATACATATCGGCAAAAAGTGTGTCGCCGCCTCCTGAGACCGCCGGGGTCTCGGTGACGTACAGCATGGAGCCGAGCGGCGGTATCTCATCGCAGGTCACGTCGGTGTGCCAGCCATCGCCCGCTGTGTACGGGGAGTCGGCGGTGGTCTTGACCGTTAGAACCTCCGGGTCTCCATCGAAGGTGTGCTGCATCGGATGGGTGTGCAACGAACCGAAGTGACGTGCAAATGCCTTATGCTGTTCGCGGTCAAGGTGCTGGTTGCGGAACACCAGAACCTTCCAGTTCAACCAGGCGTCATTGATATCCTGAGCCTGCTCGTTGGACAACGGCTCCGCCAAATTTATGCCAAGCACTTCCGCCCCGATGTGTGGCGTCAGCGAATTCATCTTAAAGGTACGATACTCGGTCCGCAGGTCGCCGACCGGAGGACGGTTGCCACGCGTATTGAACATGATGAAGTGCCTTGTTTAAGAAGGGTTTGGCGGAGTTTTAGCGCAAGTCATCGTGTTGAGCAAGGGCAGGTCAAAACATGATGTCTAGTGCGGTTAAGCTGTAATAACCATAAGAACTAAGAGGCTGTTTATTTAAGAAAACGGGTTGGAGAGGTTCGTATCCTTCTTGGTTTACTATTGAGAAGATTATGAACAGTCTTTTAAAGCACGGTTTTCAGGCGGGTAACTTCACGGCTGCGTACGTAGACATGTCGTGTATATCCGACAACCTGATTAATATAACCGCCCGGTACCCCTTCAGGCCCGCTGACGTCATGTGCCCAGGTCACACTGTTGGCAAGATCCAGAATTTCCCAGCTGACGGGCAACCCTATACCAATGCAGTCATTTTTATTACCGGCGGCTTTTCCTTTGCCCACAGACAGCATCACATGGGCAAGGCGCCATGATGTTTCTTCATAGACAAAAAAACCGAGAATATGCCCAGCAGGAAGTTCGAGCATATCCTGTTGACTTCCCACTGTGTGGTCATAAATGCCAATAATCTTGTGGCTGTGGTAGCCATCCATCCCTGAAAGCAGGTATTTAAGACGTGCTTCGTTAATCACTCCGGCTAACTTGGCACACCTAACCACCGCAGTCCAGCACATCTCCGCTGAGAGTGTATAAAAGTTGGCATCTATATCCTTAGCAGCTTTTTGGGCCAGTTTACCTGCCGCGTCACAGGAGCCTTTTTTGGGGGATCCCACTTTCCTTTCTCCTTTCCGCTATGGCTTAGTCAGGTTTTACCGTTGCGGGCAACTGTGGGGGTATGGTTGGGGTGGCCAGTTCCATTGGCTCAGAATGTTGTTGCTCAGCCATTGAGTGAAGATATTGAAGGTACCGTTGGCTGAGCATCAGGCTTGTCCCGTGCAGAAAGCCTTCTGCCTGGGTGTGGATAAAACCATTTCTAAGTGGATTGTCATGAGGCTGTTGACCGAGGTAATTAGGAATTTGTCTATCCGTTTTAATAGCGAAACGGCCAGTTATACCGGAAGGGATTGTTTGATCTTCTTCTCCGACAGTTTTGATGATTATTTTATTGCCAGGTACAGTGTTTGTCTTTCCCATAAATTCCTGTGGTTCGTTAAATTCAGCCGGCGTGCGCCAAAGCAGAAAGCCCAGGGGGAATTCACTGGTCAGACTATAGAGGGGAATATTTTCACTATGGCATTTTAGTCTTTGTTGTTTACTTGGAGGCAACTGACTCAATGTGCCTGAGGTAATCACTTTTATGGGGGGCAGGCTTGTCTGAGTCTGACAGATTGTGTCTGTAACGGTCTGCAGATCCTGTACAGAGATGTGCAGGGTTGTATCGGCCTGTCTCAGGGACTGGCCTTGGTTCTGTTTCAGGATTGATAGAATCTCCTCAGAAAGATTATGTGTATCCCCGGAGAGGGGCAGTCTGATGGGTAAACCAATATGGACAGCCTGGAAAATCAGGTGCCAGCCCAGAGGATCGTGAAGGGGAATGAGGGGGACATAAACACTTGGGTTATCTTCATTCAGAAGGGCCGGATCTTTCAATTGAAAACGCAGCAGCTCAAGATTTCTCTTCAGCATTTTCAATGTGTATGGAACACCGGTAATCTTTCCTTCCCTGCTTTTTGTCAGGTACATTCTGATCAGGGTGTCTTCATCATTTCTGGCATCAGGAAAATCTTTGATTTTAGCTGTGCGTATAGCCTTCATGGAGAACCATCCATCCTGAATAACCTTTATTCCCTTTGTCTGCAGGCTTGATACCAGTTGCGGCGCTGAATCCGGGGTTCCGGTTAAAATAACATTTGTAACCCCCTTCAGACTTTCTGCCAGTTCTTCTGATGAGTGATGAAAGTGTTGGGGATTCAGAAAAACAACACGAACAGCTTTCCCTGATAACTTTTTGATATATTCAAGTTGCTGGTGAATATCATCAGTGGGAGTGTCCGGGGAAAGAGGAACCAGTGGGTGCTCTGCCATACGTGCTGTTATGTGTACCAGCAGAGACATCAGGGAACTGTCGTCCAGCATAACGATATATTCACCGGGCCTGATGCCCTGGCTTAAAAGCAGCGTGTAGAGCTTTTGACAATTCTGATAAAATTCTGCGTAAGAAAGAGATTTACTGCCTTGGCTGATGGTGGAAATTTGTTCAGACCGGGCCTTCACCATAAGCATCTTTTCTGTTTCGGTTATATCCCCATAGGTAGAAAAAGCCATAAAAAGGCCCGTCAGAAGTAGCAGAAAACTGCAACTGAACGCCGTGTGGTAAGTTTTTTCCCAGATTGGTACGGTCGATAGCATGGGGCAAAACCTGTATTAATCAGGCCGTGACAGATTAGACCAATCCGGCCTTTCCTCAACAGATATTCTTAAACCGGCTTGAAGCCTTGTCACTCTTGTCTAACTTTCTCTGTCACTAAAGCTGACCGGATGTCTTCATATGGGGAAATTAAAAACGGACAATATTCTGGATATTGCCGAAGAGTGCCAGTTGAGTGATGAGGCCAGGGCGCTTCTTGAGGGAGATGAATGGGGCGGGAAGCCAAAGGGGGATTCTGCATTGTTTATCCACACGCTGCGTGAGAACCAGTTGTTTCGGGATTGCATTGATGTATTTGCCCACCTGTTTGTCAATCCGGATGCGATAGATTGGGGCTGGGAGTGCCTGAAGGCCCTGCAGGATCAGCTGAGCGAGGCGGAAGCAGTGCTTCTGGGCAAAATCAGAACCTGGCTGGATCAACCAACGGATGAGAACAGGAGGATACATGAGAACAGCCTGGATACCCATGGCGTCGACTCCCCGGTCTCCTGGCTGTCCCAGGCGGTGTTCTGGAGCGGTGGCAGCCTGACCCCCCCCGGAGCTGCTGTTGTAGAAGCTCAGCCATTTATGCTTGGGCATGCCCTAAGCGGCTCACTGCTGCTGGCTGTTTATGCTGATGAGGCCGCATACCAGGATAAACGCTTTGCGTTGTTTATTGAAAAAGCCCTGCTCCGGATGGAACCTTTCTCGTCTTCACAACCGCTGGCCGAAGCTGATTCCTCCTGGGGACGACTGGACTAGGCGGTTACACTCATGACGACTGTACTCACTAATAGTGAACAGCGTCCTGTTCCGGCGTGCATTGCCCGGGCAGTAGGCTACTCTGATTCCCAGCTAAATCAGCCAGGATATTGTTGTTATGCCTATGCCCGCTGCCAGAGCCGGAGATATGCACGTATGCCCTATGGTTACTCCAGGCCCGGTACCTATTCCCCATGTTGGTGGTCCTCTGCTGCCGCTGCCTTCAACCGTTCTTATAGGAAAACTTCCCAGTGCCGGTATGGGGCAGCCTGGTGTGTGTGTTGGGCCACCGGATACCGCGCCTATGGGCAGCATGACTGTTTTTATTAACAAACTCCCGGCTATAAGGCTGGGAGATATGGGAGCACACGGTGGAGCTATTGTGATGGGGTGGCCCACGGTCATGGTTGGGTAAGTTATCAAGAATAACCGGAATTCATGATGTTCAGAGCTCTGGCCCTGAGAATAATACTGGTTCGAACAATGGGGGCAGCCGGATATTTGCTGCTTTTTTCTTTTCTGGTGGGTTGCAACAGCACGCCAAAATCAGCCGTGGTGTGTCTCGTTGTTAAAGCCAGTTCTGCGGTGAATCCAACTCGGGATTCAATAAGTAATCCTGTTTTTGTTCGTGTTTACCAGCTGTCTGATTACCTGCGCTTCCAGCAGGCCAGGTTTTTGGATCTCTACAAAAATAATACGGCTCAGGCTCTGGGTGACCAGTTGGTTCTGGAAGAAAAACCATTTCCCATCCTCCCGGGAGAGACAAAAAAAATGAGTTTTGTGATTCAGCCCCAAAGTCATTTTCTGGGAATTCTGGCTCAGTTCAACAGGTATGAAGATTCTGTAAATCGGGTGTGGATTCCTGTCAAAGTCAAACCGGGAATGACCCAGGATCTTAACCTCCATCTGACCGGGTTAATAATTGCTGTGGATAAATGGCCATAGCTGTCTTTGTTTCTTATGGCGAACAGCCCAATGCTGTATAACTGAAAGGAAAGAGAAATGTCCGAAGATATTGCCTTCCGTATTCAACTGGGACTTATACTGCCCAAAATCAAAGAGAACATTGGTGATGACCTGTGTGCCATTGTTAAGGAGCTGGCAAGTATCCTGCAATCCGGGAACATGGATGAGGAGACTGATGTTTCCAATGATCTTGCTGCAATTAAGGAGATATTTATGAAGGATATGGATATCTATCTTGATAAAGAAGTTATGCCTGTGATCAATGCCTTTCTGGCTCCAGTCTCAGAGGGTGGAGAAGAGAATGCGGAAGGTGGAGAAGGGGAGGAATCCCCTCCGGCAGAATAAGAGTAGACAGCATTTCATCTCCAGGGGAGGTGCTCAATGTGTGACACACAAGCCCCTGGAACATAGCTGTTTTCGTTTTCAGTTACGATTGATTATAAAAATGCATAAAGAACAGTTTATATTGCAGTACTTTGGTTCTGCTGCGGGTCCGGTGGCTCCGGTTGTAGCTCCGGTGGTTGTGGGTTTGGCTGTGCATGGTTGAGCAGAGCCGGGCCAAAACGCAATGAATGCAGCAATGCCGGTTCCGGCAGACGGGAAGCTGTAAACGGCGGTTGGTTCCTCAGTTCCAGAGCTACCTTGTGCTCTCCAAGGATTAACTCTCCCGACAGTGTTGGCCGGGCATACTGCTTGTCCAATCGGGTGTTATTGAGTATGTCCAGCCAGCCCCACTCTCCCTCGCTGGTTGTATGAGCCATAATTTTTTCCCCCTGATAGAAAAAATAACTGATGACATTTCCATCGCGGAACGACAGGTCAACATCCTGCCAGAGGCCCGGCCCATGGTTGTAGGAAATGTTGTTCTGGTGGTCCTGAATCTGGAAGTGGGTCGATGTGGAGGTTAATCCACGCACTCGCAGACTGTAATGAGTTTTCAGGGAGCCATCCGGCTTAAAGAAGGCTTCCCGAATACTGGCAGCCTGCCTGAGCTGTTTTAACGCATTATTGTTAAAAAGAAGGGCAGAGTTTTTTAATAGCCGCTTCTCTACTCCTTCGGAGAGAAAAGGGGAAAGGTGTGTCGAAACAAATTTGTCCAAGGTACCTCCGGGCTGGAAAAAATTTATAAACGTATTCACCGAAGCAGTTTCACTGCCAATAAAAGGCTGTGTTGTAAACGGGTAACGCCCTGAGAAATGCCGTTGAAACGGTTCAATAATTTCATGCTGCCATAAAATCTGAATATAACGCCTGGCGGTATTGATCTGCAGTTGAAGAATTTGCTCTTCAAGTTCCCCAAGCCAGCGATAGATGGTATCTGGTTGTTTGCCGGCGAATAAATCAAGGCTGTTTAATGGGTGGGTACCTGCGCCAATTTCCTTGAACTGGTTAAAAGCTTCCGCCACCGGGTTGTCTGCCATTAGTTGCTGGCTGAGCTTTTGGTGAAGACGCTCAAGAATAGTCTGTAATTCCCTGGAAAAAACCGGGCCGGCATCACCAGACATTATGCGGTGATAAGGAGAGAAAGCACTGGTGATAAGCGAGCCGGTCACACTGTGAATGCCTGTGCCCTGTTCGTCTTCATTTTTTTTGTCATCTGCGCTGGTCTGGAGCTGGGTATTTGCGGTGAGGGCTTCCAGTACCCTGGTCATTGGGGAAGTGTTCCAGTGGGAAAGATACATCACGGCTTCTATCTGTTGTTTCAGGGTTGTCAGCTGTTTTATATGAATGCTGTCCAGGAAACTCTGCCAATAATCAATGTATTCCATGGCATAATGCTGGCGTAATTCATTGATGGTCTTCATAACTCGAATACGGCTGGTGTCCGGTACTTCTCCCTGTAGACGGTCAATATCTCCAAGGCTGCTTTTTAAAATCTGGGAATTGCAACTTAGAGGGTTGCGGCGCCAGCCGTCCGCAGTAAAAAAGACAGGTATGCAGGACTTTTTACCTGTTTTGGAATAATTGCGGGCAAAGACTTCGTTAAAGTCTCCCCCGGAAAGTTCCTTGAATGGAATTTGCCGTGCCAAACTCGGCTCGGCTTTCAAGCGGTGATACACCAGCCTTTCATCGGACAGTCCCTGGAGTTTATTTTTGGATTTGGCCAGAAGCCGCTGGTTTGGCATAACAGACGGATAATTCTGGATTTGAAACATCTCCTTCATTTGGTGCGACAGCAGCATCTGGGTATCGGGGGGCAGTTGAAAACGATAAGTCAGCCTTTCCAGCAAAATAGGGATGATTTCACTTTCCCGGAGTCCGTTAGGGTCAAACAGCATCTGGTATAAACGCAGGTTTTCAAATGCGCTTTGAGGGTCATGTTCTGCCAGTGTTTCAGTCAGGGATTGAGCCATCGAAACTTCCAGAAAGGGCATCAGACGACTGCGCAGCTGTGAATAATATAAATTCTGGAAACTGGCTTTCACCTGGCGGGTGACCCATTGGGAAACGGGCAGCCAGTCGGAGATGTCGTCTTTCTTTACCACGTGTTGACGCAGTGTTTCCAGCTGTTCCAGTACCACAGGAAGGGAGGCTTTATCCACCGGAGATAGGGCAACTTCCGCTACGATATAATCGTTCACTGCATCGACAGTCTCACGATTATGGGTGTTTACCGCGCCTACGCTCCAGTAAGTCCAGAATCCGGCCGCTGCAATTACCAGAATGCTGCAGGTGATAAGCCCCTGGTAGCTTGTTTTCCGGAACAGATTGGCTCGCCAGTTTATACCTGCTGTTTTCGCCATAGGAGTCAGGATGTCGGCTGTTACCCTGAAATTAAACCCCAGCTCTGGCTGTATGTTGTTATTGTTGTCGACTCTGGTTTCGAGGCCGAAATCCCTGGCACAGAAAGCGGCCAGAAAATCCTCGCGGTTTTTATCTGAGAGGCTGCCGACAAGAAAGTATCCCCCCGGGAATATCCAGTCATGCTCATTAAAGAGGTGTATATGCCGCAGCAAAGCCTTTAACTGATGCCCTAGAAGGGCAAACTCAAAGGCAAATCCCATGGTTGAACTGCCGACATCCACTTCATAGCTGGTGCCGATATTGTTACCACAGGTGGAGGTCACCCGCTGGCTCTGATTTTTCCAGGACTGTTCAAACCACTCAACAGGTTCTGTTTTGCTGTCTATACGCCAGTCACCCCAGGGGTGGCTGAGTTCATCCCGGTGGAAGCAGTCACTCAGGGATGAGAAGCCAACCATAGTATCCATACCTGATACGAATAACATAAGAGGCAACTTCTGTCGGCTCTGTTCACAGATTTCCTCAAGGTGAGCCACCATCTCCTTTTCGTAAGGAGCATGGTGCAATAAATGGTGAGGAGATGTATTTAATAGAAGCCCATTCAGTGGCTGTTGTTTTCGTATTTTGCCAAGATGACCCATGGCCAGTTCAATCACTGTTGAGCGGGTGGTTATATCTTCACATTTCGAGCCGACGGTCATGATGAAACAGTGTTCACATACCCAGAACTGCAGGTAGTTGTTTGTTTCCGGGTTGCGTGATGGAAACAGTTCTAGCCTGATGGCTTTCATGGTTTCTGTCGTATTTTCTTCCATACTGAACAGGTAAAACCAGGGGAGCGCTTCAATACTTTGCTTTATTCTGGTGTTTGAGCGATGACGGAGCTGCCAGAAATAATCCCGAATCATCATTGTCTGTTCGGAAGGTCTCTGGATGCGGAAATAAGAAATACCAAGATAAACAGAGATGATGATAAGAAGGCATACCAGACCTGCCAGAATAAAATACCGTCCCCAGAAAAAATTCAGATAATGGCCTATCAGGCCGGATATCAGAATAATGATACCGGCACAGGATAATCCGAACAGGATTAGGTTAACCTTGTTTCTTCTTGAAATAGAAGGCATCGCGAATGGCTTCCTGAGAAGGCAGAATCAGAGATGTGTCCATGTTCAGGAGCTGTTTTTCTCCATGGGACAGAACTTTTAATACAGGAGTCTGGCTGGTCTTTGACCAGATCACCGTTACGCCAAACATAATGAAAACCATCACCACTGATAGAAACACGGGTTTTATTAACGATGCCCGGGCAATGAATGTTTCTTCCGCTTTAATAACAGGGGGAACCAGCTCGGATTTTTGCAGCTTTTGTGCGTCGGCAAGTAACTGGTAGAGCTTCACCTGAAGCTCCATTAATTGTTCCTGATGTATGCGCCGGTATCGGCCCATAAAGCCGCATTTTATGCACCAGTAGGCAATTTGCAGCTCCGGCAGGTAATGTTCCGGGCGCAGCATCCAGCTTTCCAGCAGTTCAAAGCAGTGTACCCCTGCGTCCCTGCGATGAAACATCTGGCTGCACAGGGATTTTCTCCCAATTCTGTGTTCTCCGTGGAGAAAGTGCAGTCGTTCATCAAGTGCCGCTGCCAGCCAGAAGCAGATGTCATCGCCGGACTCTTTCAGGGCCAGCTGTTTGTGAAGGAGGCTTAACTGTGCCTCAATATACGCCCGGGATTGTTCCGGGTCTGTTGCATTGACCCTTGAGCGGGCCATATAGCACAGAACCGCCAGCACGGGGGCGGTTTTATTGATGATTTCATCTTCGCAGTTGAAAAGAGAGAGAGCAGGACTGGTTCTGGTAATACTCTCTGTCGTGACAGCCTCCAGATCGGCGCAATCAGCAGAAGAGTCCGGTGCAGAGTTGTCTACCGTATGTATGTCAGGAAGTTTTGTCATGATTGCTGTCGAATCAGAAACGCGCGCACTGGTGTGTGCCCAAACTGTTCATCCAGGTGGAGGGTGAGATGGGATTTCTCCCTCAGTACCTGTTGATATAGTGGTGAATTCTTGTCTGGTTCCAGATAAATATGATCAACCAGGCTCAACTCTACGGGTGGCAGTGGCGGGCGACTCAGGGGAATGCCCGGTTCCGCATTGTAGACAAGCTGCTGGATAATGCTGACCGGTGCCAGGGTCATGTAGGCGGTTACGTCTTCTGTCAGTTCACTCTCTATAGAAGCGGGGATGGCAAGGACAAGGCGACACTGCTCTATGGAAGGCGGTAATTCGTATTTCAAAAGTCCCTTATCGTCCAGGTCATTATCAGCAACTGGCAGTTCCGCTACCCACTCGGTTCCTGTTCCCTGAATGCTTTCGGATAAGTAGTCCATCAGGGGCTTCATTACATCGCTGAGCTTGTATGGATTAAGTTCTGTGGGTTCAGGAGGAACCGCAAGAGTCAGGCCGGCAAATGTTCCCGCCATGGCCTGCAGAGCCATATAAAAATCCCTGGGAGTCACTTGTCGCATAGCGTGCATGGCACCCAGCTTTGCCTGCCACTCACCGAGAACCATCAGCCAGAGTTGGTCCTGGTAAAGGGCATGGGGGCTTTTATAACTGCGACCGGCACGCATGCGCTGGTGTAGAATCAGTGCCCTCTGGGTAATCCGTGAGTGATAGTCCTGCAGCCAGATACTGATTCTGCTGCTCACATGAATGTTGAGAATGGGGGGGATAAAGTAGGGGTCAAGCTCCACACCTCCACTGCTGTCTACCATGCGTATCCGGGCTACCGGGAGATAGGCATAGGCACTGAGATCCCGACCGCCAAGCATCAAAATGGCCTGGGGACGGGCGATACTGACCCGCACCGATGGATTATTAGGGTTGGTATTATCAATCAGTTCTTCGCTGTCCAGCCTGTAACGGAACCTGTCGGGTTCCGAACCCTCCGGGCCGATTTCCTGGTCTCCCGGTCGACTTAGGGGCATCACCAGGTAAATAAGTTCGTTCTGGTAATCTTCCGGTATATCAATCACCAGTTGTTTATTAAGAACAAAAGGTGTCATGTCTGAAAAGATGCCTTCCGCCTGGCGAATGGCCAGTTTGCCTATGCGCAGAAGGTCAGTAGCGATGGTTAGCTGACAGAAGCCGAACTCTCCCGGATGCTGAAGGTAGAAGAATCGGGAAATATAGTTGGCGTAATAGCGTTCCTGCTGCTGAAAGTGCTGGGGGGAAACATACGCGCCTTCCAGCCAGGCTACTGGGTCTACTCTTAGCAATGGTCTACCTCACCACTGTTTTATTAGGATTACTGAGTCCTGTAACGTGTTGTAAACAGGCTTTTGTGAACGATTTTTAGTAAATAGGCTGTGTATAGTTTCTTGTAACCGGCTTTTTTATATACAGCTTTCCGTGAATAACCCCTATGTAAACCGGAATTGAAACGGTTCCTCTGACTGGCTTGCCTCAGTCCTTGGTAATGCAACTCGCACGTAACCTTCTGCCGCAGGAGTATTGTCGCTGTTGTAATAAGACAACCTGTAACTCGGATTGCGGGCAGAGAGCACAGGACGTTCTGTCAAGCGCTCTGGCAGCTCTACAAAGTAGTTGATAAAACGATAAGGGAGTAAGGCTCTGGCCAGAGTTTTTACTTCTGACCTTAACAGTCTGTTCCCACGGACTTCCTGCCACTGTTCTCCGGTATCCAGGTGAAGAGTGATTTTGACGATTTCACTTTCTGCCCAGGCAAAGTTGCCAATAATGGTATTTCGACCGAGTACAAAGCCGGGGCGCAGGTGCCAGCACTTGTGGGTTTTTATGTACCAGCGGCTCAGGCCTTTTGAAAGTATTGAAACCCGGTATCCGGTGCAGTATTCAAAAAGGCTTTCCAGACCGACAAGAGAGCGACTGCGGATTTGTCCCCACAGGGCGTAGGGAAGCATGATCAGCTGATGACGGGAAAGCAGTCCCATAAAGTTGCCGAAGTTGTCTGGCAGTGCTGTTTGTCCCAGCCAGGCTCGCTCGACATAAAGGGGCAGGTAATTTGCAGCCTCTGAGCGATAATCAAGCCAGAGGTAGCGTTCATTGAATATCTGGAAAAAATTTTCCAGAGCGGGGGCATCCAGATCATAGGTGCTGTAACGGACAGCGTCCCGAATATAGTGGGGCAGAATACCTTTGGTGCCTATCAGGGCTGGCCGGCTGACAACCAAGTGAAAGCCTGACTCTTCTACCTGAAAATCCGAAATGTCCCAACTATGGTTGTAGCCGATATCCTGGGAGCGAAGCCGCAGGTCGGTGACCGCCCGTGATGTGTCGCTCAAAAGACGCAGGGCCTGAACATAATCAAATTTCTGGGGAGCGGCCTGGAAACGGCTGAACCACCTTTTTCCGGCTGTTGTGCTCATATGTCACTCTCCTGCCGCGGGGTCCAGCGCCAGCCTGAGTCGGTGGTATACCCGGCCGACAGGCAGCTGTAATTTCCAAATGGGCGCCAGTAACGTAACAGCCGATCCATTAAATGCACAAACAGCAGTTTTGGCAAACCATTGATACTTTTCTCATGAACCCGAAGCTTGAAATGGCATCCAAGGCTGGTAAAGAAGTGGCCTCCGCTTTGGGCTGGCATCATTTCCTGTTCACAATGAAGGGTGGATACGGCGCTGATAACGGACGGATCAATTCCGCTGTCAGCACAGAAGAAGAGTGAAAGCAGCTCGCTGAAACGTTCCTGGGTATGGGAGTCAAACAGTGACTGGCAGTTCAGCATCAGCGCTGACATCAACTGCCAGGGAGGTTGCCTGGATGCAGGGCTGGACATACGCACCGGATACCCGCGTCCAAGCAGGGCAAGGCTGGCTCCCGGTACCCGGTCGGACAGGCATTCCACGGTAGAATTCGGTGTCAGTTCAACGGCATGACTGTCATAACTGAGAGTATCAACAACCAGCAGGGAGGTGGTGCTTTGTTCCCGGTGCTTGCGTGTATCCGTCAGTAACAGGGTATCCTGTTGCTCCTTGCGTACCATCATCCATCCCAGGTCACCTTCCACGCTTTGTAGTTTCTGGAAATGGGGCAGTATCCTGGGGGTGTCTTCGGAGGTGATATCTGTCACTTCACAGACCCGGTAAACCCGGCTGGCCGGATAAACAGGGCTCGGCTTTAATGGCAGAAGCAAGCTTTCGTGGTCCAGGCGGACAGGTCCAAGGCGGGTTGGAAAAGTATTAATCAGGGGGACGCAGCCCAGGTAGATGTGCTGTATTCCTACGGCTTTCGTCAGGGAGACCGGGGCATCATCAAACAACAGCCAGATATCCAGCTCGGTGTGTATCAGCCCTGGCCATACAGGTTCCAGGGACAGGCTGATAAAACGAAAGCTGTTCGGGTAAGCAAAGAATTCCTGCATCAGTCGCAGGCCCGGAAACATCAGGCCCTTATCCGGTAGCAGCCACCAGTCGTCGGATAGTGAAGGCAGAGTGATGTTTTCAGGAGACAGTTCGTGCAGAACGCCTCCACAATTAACGACAATGGACTTTAATTGTCCGCATATCAGGTCAAAAAGCTCATCGGCCTGGGCAGCCTGGGGGTTCATATAAAAAAGCAGGCTCTGGAGTTCGCTGGCTGCGGGAGTGAGGTCAGGTTCTGTGGGTGTCAGCTTCAAATGTATGCCTGCGCCGGCCACGGGATTGATCACACTGTCTGAGGGAAAAGGTCCTCGGGTCAGTTCAGCCTCTGCTACCTGCCACGGAGGCACGGTGACCGAAACCGGGCTGACGCAGTCATGGCGCTTATTATCACACTGGATAGTAAATTTTGTGCCTTTCGGGATTTGGGTAACAGTCTTGTTTTTCAATATGGTAAACCGGGCTATAGCGCTGGCGGGAAGGGGGGCGAGCAGCTCCTGGGCCATAAGGTCCACGAGTTGCTGGCACAGCCCGCCATACCCGTCATCCAGCCGTTGGTTCAGGCGTGCTGTCAGATAAGCCATTCCCTGTAGCAGCAGAGCCATATCTGTATCTGTTGGCAGACCACCGGAAATGCCCAGTTTGGCTGCGGCTTCTGGGTGCAGGCGTTCATAGCCCTGCAGGTGTTCCCTCAGGGAATCCAGTTCCTGTCCAATGTAACTGTGTAAATGGCGGTCATTTTTACTCAGTTGCCAGATATTCATATCAGACGACGTATTTTATGTGGGACTGGTTTTCGTGGATGGACACCCATCCTTCTACGACAAAGCCCAGGCGGTTTTTGTCCTGCAGTTTCTCCAGGTTTACCTGAACCCGTTCTATGTCCTGAATATGTTGCTGAATTCTTTTTTCTATTTCCCGACAGGTTTGTTGTAAGTCGCTTTGCGGGTATTGCCAGCAGGGAACACCAAAGGAAAGCAAGGGAATGGGACTGCTGGTGGTCGCTGAGCAGACCGGCGCACGGGTGGTCAGTAATGAAGAAAGGGCGGAAACAACCGCTCCCCGTACCTGCTCGACAAGGGTTTCCCGGGGTGAGAGGAATCGGTCAATCATCGTTGTCCCCCGATTTATACGAAACTGAAACAATCAGATCTTCCGTTGCCATTCCAGGAGGCAGGCTGGGGACAATGGTTACGGTCACATCAAAGTGTCCGGGTTTGTCTGGCTGTGCCGCTATAGAAACATTGGCTTCACGGAGAGGATAGCGACTCAGGTACTCCTCGGTTTTAAAGGAGGCCGCTCCACAATATCCGGACAGCCAGTCATTCAGGTATTTCTGGCATTCATCCTGTGTTGCTGTGCTTCCTATAAAGTCCCGAAGTATCACTTTCAGGTAGTGACCAATCCGGCAGGACATTAATAGACAACATAATGACGTATAACTCTGTGCACTGCTGTCCTGCAGACCGAACAGCATGGTCTGTGTGAAAAAGGCCGGCAGTCCTTCCAGCCAGGTGGAGGAGATAGGCATAACGCCCATGTTGGCGTAGATTTCTTCCAGGCCGTCGGATACTACAATGTTGGCGGCTAATGTCTGTTCGTCAGGTATGGGAGGCAGAGCTCCGGCTTCTGTCTCATTGCCCCATGCCTGGAGTCCGGAGAACCAGCCATACACGTGGTATTCCCGAAGAATGCAGGCAAGCAGGGCGATGGAGCCGTTGATATAGATATCATCTGTCAAGTCTGTTTCCCTGGAATATCGCTCTTTTTTCTGGAGAAAAATGCCTGGCCAGATTAACCCGATAAAACGACTTTCATTCAGGGTTCTTAACTGACGAAAAGGTGTCATGGCATGGCTGTTATAAAAACGCTCCAGGCGCTGATTGCTGTAGACCAGTATTTCGTGGCTGGATTCCAGCCAGTTTTCTGTCAGGCTGAACAGGGTCGGACAGAGGGTTTCCTGTCCGATCCTGGCCATCCACTTCATGACTTTCAGCACTAGGGACTGTTCTGGCAATTTAATGGGAAAATCAAAAGCCAGAACACCAAAAGGATTGCCTCCGAGACTGTCGAGTTCCCGGTTGTACAAGAGTTGATAGATACGGGAGTGGTGGCTGGATCTCATAATCGTATCTGCAACCACTTCTACCCAGCTCATATCCAGAATCCTTAGTACAGAGCCATTATTGTCATTACAACTGGCCAGATATAACAAACCTTCCCAGCGGGCATGAAGCTGTCGAAACTCCTCATGCTGTAATACCCGGCGAATTTGTGATTCCACGAGGTTATTCAGTCGGTTGATAAGTGTGTAGAGTGTGCATTCCAGACTGTCCGGTCTCGCCATGAATATTATCCCGGGATACTTGCAACAGTTCTCAGGGATGCCGTCAGCTCTTCCATCTGCAGCCATGGTTTCAGATAGGCCACAGCAGAGTAGCATCCGGGTCTTCCCGGTTGTTCCACAACACTGACTTTAGATTCGCTCAGGGGGTATTTGGCTCGGGACGCATTTCCTATGGCATTGCAGTTGGTGTAGATATTCAGCCAATCAGTCAGCTCTTTCTGGACATCTTGAGGTGTTACACTTGAGCCTATGCGATCACGTCCCATTACCTTGATGTAATGGGCAATACGGGAACTGGCCATAACATAGGGCAGCCGGGCAGAAATAGCAGCGTTAGCCGTAGCATCAGGGTTGGTGTACTCCTTTGGCTTCTGGGTTGTCTGACCGCCCAGAAAAACCGCGAAGTTCTGGCCTTTGTAATGAATCAGTGGCAGGAAGCCGAGGTCACTCAGTTCCTTTTCCTGTTCGTCGGTAATATTCACTTCAACCGGGCACTGCTGAAGGATGTCGCCAGCTTCAGAGGTGTAGGTAAAATTAGGCAGATTCTCAACTTTACCGCCATTGTCCATTCCTCGGATCGCGGTACACCAGCCGTAATTGTAGAAGGCTTCCGTCATGCGAAGGCCAACATCGTAACAGGCATTACTCCAGACAAAGTCCCGGTCTGAGTCAATCTGGTAGAGCTGGTTCTCGTCTTTTTCCATTTCCTGGAAGTTAAATTCAGGAATCGGGTTCTCCTCTCCGTATGGCAGGCGACTTATGACACGGGGCATTGCAAGGACAAGGTAGTGTGAATCATTGCTTGCCCGGAACGCGTTCCAGTCGGCATATACAGGAGCGTCAAAACCAGGGGCTATGGGACGCCCTTCTGCCAGGGAGCGAAAGGAGGGCAATCCAAACATACCCGGTGTGGTTGCCATAATAACAGGGCAATGGGAGGCTGCGCCGACTTCTCCCATATAGCGCATAAGGCTGACATCCCTGCCGGAAAAGCCCAGGTCATAATCTGCCAGCATCAGGCCGTAAGGCTCACCACCAGCCGTTCCGTACTCGTGCTGATAAACAATATTAAACAGAGAGCTGCGATCCACGGCAGGGGCGCTGTCAAACTGATCCATCAGTTCATCCTGATCGATATCCATAACCTTGATTTTCAGGGTTGTCCCTATTTCGGTATTGCGAACCAGTTTGTTCAAACCCAGCCACCGTCCTTCCAGTGCTCGAAGCTCGGGATTTTGGTAAATTTTGCGCAGCTGTGTGGAAACCTGCTGATCAATAGTGTCAACAGCCTGATTGATAGTGTCCGTCAGGTTCCGGTTCCAGATAACATGACCTGTCAGGCTTTGTTTGGTCAGAACTGAAAGCAACTGCTTGCACTCTTCAACGCCTGCCTGCCCCCGAGCGAGAACCAGACGCCGGAGAATGCTTTCTTCGCTGATCGAGAGAATCTCATCCAGCAGTGAGGCTTCCTTTGCCGGGTCAATCTCGGTAACTACTCCGGAATCGGCAGCTTGTTGCGTCTCAGCCATAGTGATGAAATTCCTGTTTGAGTATCTGACTTTTTAAAATCTACAAATTTAACGTCTGTAAGGTTACGTATCTGTCTGAATCAAAAGAACAGACTGCTCAATTAACTCTCAACCCCCTTCTATACCCAGCTCTGTTGCGAGGCTTCGGACGTTCTCATTGCTCTGCAGGAGAAATTTCAGCTCTTTCTCAAAGGCCCGCGACCGATCCGCTTTGCTCAACAGAACCAGCAGTTGGTTTCTTACCTGTACCAGCTCGTTGAGTTCGGGAATCTGGCCAACCAGGTTTCCCGGTGAAAAGGCAGACATATCCTTAAACTTGAGTTCACAGGAAATTGGGTCACTCTCTTCTTCCTGGGACAGGGTGTTTTCCACCTTTATACTCAGTTGTGGCCCTATGCGTTTAAGCACGCTGTTGAAGTTATCTTTGGTGAGGTTGATGAATTCCCGGTCTTCTACCGGTACTTTTTCATCTTCCGGTCGGCTGCCGGAGTAGTTGCCAAGTACACCGACGACAAAAGGCAACTCTTTCTTCTCTTTTGCCCCGAATGTTTCCACGTCGTAGGTGATACTGACCCGGTTCTTTCGAACACGTTTGTGTTGGGAGTCAAGTGCCATGATTGGGTCCTCATATCAGTTCGGGTGTGTGTCCGCTATCACTTGGCTTCCAGCACTTCCTGGGCCAGACCGCTGGAAATATCGTAATGAATCGGCCCGGTAGTCTGCAGTTCTGTCTTGCCTGTTTCACTGTGCCAGGACTGTTCACGTACCTCTTGAAAGGCAATGTTGAGAGTTTCGCTGGCGATTACGTCATCGACCAGTTCTTCAACATAGGCAGTGAAACGGGCAGACAACAGCTCAATTTGATGGGTGACTTCAAAGCCTTCAGATATTTTCTGTGCAGGTCGTACCTGTACAATCAGAATCTTGAACCCCCCATCGCTAGGCTGATACGTAAGACTCCTCAGTATTGGGGAGGCTTTGTCTGCCTGTCTGGTTATTTTATAGGGCTGTAAGTAAACCTTGCCGCTGTCGTGAACAGGTTTACCGGTGACCATTTGAACAGCGCGGCTGACAGTAGTACTGGCAGACTGAATAGGAAGCCATTTTTTATCTTTGGCGTCCTGGCCCCCAATAATCACTATATCGCTGACATCAGTCAGATTTTCCTGACTGTTATCAATGGTCATAAACAAATTCGCCATGTAACCCTCCTTGCCTGCTGCTTACGAGCATGCCATTTGTAGCAAGTAGAACCAGTACCCGTCAGTGAACGGGAGAGAAAGTCTAGACAGAATCCAATGACTTTCCAGCCAGCTCTTGCAATCCTAGCTGATTACACAACCGCTCTCGTGTTTCTTTGTCTGCACGCAGTTCACTGGCCAGTAGCTGGGGAAGGGTGTACCCGGTCCAGCGCAGGGCTTTTTCCAGCAGGAACGGCACAGGGCTCAGGGGTTCAGTGGCACGAAAGTATTGCACCAGCATCTGCAGCAGGGCCCGGGCCTGGTCTCTGTTCTCAGGGGCACCGGAAATATCAGACAGCGGTGGAATATCAGGGGCGGGGGTACTGGCCGCATATGTGCCATCGCCTGCATGAGCTGTATGACTCTGGAGGGCATCCGGGCTTGGTGTGTTTCCTGAATTCTGGGAATCCGGCTGCTCAGGGGCAGAAGCCGTTTGAATATCGCCGTTATCCCCGATGAGAAATGTCATCAGGGATGCGGTTTTCTTAAGAGTCTCCTGAAACTGGCCGGCATTCAGCGACATATTGCGGGCTCTGGCATGGGTACTCAGCTCACCGACAATCGGCAGTATCTGGCTGATCCACAGCCGTTCTTCTTTCAAGTTTTGAAGCTGGTCTGCGGATATCTCCGAGCGAAGATTTTCCATCTGCTCCCCGTCAACTCCCCTGGTGAGGTCACTGAAACTATGGGAATCGGTAATCTTAATCATGCGCATGGGGGCCAGTATCATGGGTTCACCCTGACCATCGAAGATAATGGCTTCCATGATTTTCAGACAGTTTCCAAAGGCCCGCTCATGGATATGACCGGGGGTTTCATGGCGCTTCAGCCAGCTGCTGATAAGCTTTGTAGCTGCCATCAGGGCTTCCCAGGGGGATTTTTCAACGGCTTGAGCATAACAGGCCCAGCCCAGCCATTCGGGGTTCCAGTCCCCGCCTTCCAGTTCGGTCATAAGCCACTCAAACAGGGTTTGCCAGGCCAGAGCATTTTCTGAAGCAAGGTCTTCCCGGGCCTCTTCTTCCGGCTCTTCCAGCCAGCTGCTCATGCTTTTCTGGGCGGTATGCAGCAGTGGGCGGAACTCGTCGTATTTCTCGCCTTTGGTTTTCATGCTGATGACAATTCCTTCGTCTTCATCTTTGCTCTCGTCATCAAGAATGCTCTGTAGCTTCCTGAGGTATTCAAGGTTTTCTTGCCTGGCCATATTCTGGGGTTCCCCATCCGAAGATGGTTCAAATATAGATAATTACGGGCCAGGAGCTGTCTATACTTCACGGCCTGCCGGGAATCAGTGTTGAACTGGGGGTACTATGGTTTTACTTTCTGCGGAGAGCCGACCTCTGCTTGTGGAAGATGACAATGGAAACAGCCTGATCTGTACACAGATGGATTTTGAAGAGGCCGTGAATGGTTCCTTTTCTGCAAGGCTTACAGTGCTTGCGCCAGAGGTTCTTGAGTGCGACGGATTGCTGGGAACACCCCTTAAAGTGTCCTATCAGCCCAATGAAGCAGACCCGGGAGAAAAGGTGTTCTTCCATGGCCTGATCCTGTCTATTGAACAGAAGCCAGCCCAGGAAGGACTGGAAGAAATTCCATATGGGATAACCCTGTGCAGCTGGTTTGATCTGCTGGTCTGTTCCCGGAACTGCCGTGTCTTTCAGAAGGTAAGTATTGATGAAATTTTTGACAAAGTACTGGAGGGTTATTCTTTTGAGCACCCTTTTCGCTTTGCCAGTAAACCATCGACCAAACGCGAGACCTGTACCCAGTTCAATGAATCGGACATGCAGTTTCTTCTGCGCCTGCTCTATGAAGAAGGGTTGTTCTTTTATTTTGAGCAGACGGAAAGCAGCCATGAAATGGTAATCAGCAGCACCAACCAGGATTTTCCTGATGTGCCATCTACGCCTCTGCAGCTTCCTCCTGCAGGGTCTCCGGACCAGCCCTGCCTCAACAACTGGCAGCCCCGCAGCCAGGTTGGAGCCTCTCCCCATAAGGTTGCCACATGGAACGGGGAGCAGGCCAAACCCCTGCTGGGGCGGGTTGTAAAATCACCCAACACCACAGGCCATAAGCTGCTGGCTGAAGGGCTGGAGTGGAACGGTCGTCTGCTTACAGAGGATGAACTGAACAACTGGGCGCAAAAACAGACCGAACAACAGGATTGTCCGGCCCGGTGTGTAACATCCGGCAGTGAGTTATACGATCTGCACTGCGGTATGAAGTTTTCTCTGGCTAAGCACCATGATGCAGCCCAGAACCAGGAATACGTGATTGTCCGTGTCCGGCATGAGTTCAAGTGTCCGGAAACTTTCGGGGAGGCTGTGTCACGGAGTTATGCCAATGTGCTGGAGTTACAGGCTGCTGATTTTCCGGTTTGCATGCCAACTATAGAGAAACCTGTGATATCCAGCATTCAAACAGCAACGGTTTATAACCCGGATGACAAAGAGTGTGCAGCCGATGACCAGGCCCGGGTTCAGGTTGTTTTTCACTGGGATAAAGAGGCGAACACCCCTTGCTGGATTCCTGTTGCACGGGCCCTGGCCGGTGACCAGTTTGGTCTGCATCTGTTGCCCCGTACCGGCCAGGAGGTGGTGATTTCCTACATTGATGGTGACCCGGACCGTCCCGTAATCATGGGAGTTCTCCATAACGGAGCCAATGCGCCGGCGGAAACAGATCCTGAAGTTATTCAGTTCACCTCACACTCCACGCCGGACGGAGGCGCAGAAGATGCCCATATTATAAAAATCACCGATACCAAAGACAGTGAAGAACTGATGATTCAGGCCCAGAAGGATATGAACCTCACCGTCAAAAATAATATGACCACTACCGTCACCGCTGAGCATGTGCTGGAAGTGGAAAAAACCAGTGCTGTGACCGTAAAGGAAGATATTACCTGTAAGACCGAAGGACAGTTAGGTGTGGAAGTGGCGAAAGCTGTGTCTCTGAAAAGTGATGACGCCCTGGCTATTGAGGCGGCGAAGGCCATATCAATCAAAACCAATGATGCGTTTGCCCTTGATTGCAAGGAAGGCTCCCTGAAAGCCAAAGCCAAGGTTGTTATTGAAGCGCCTCAGGGAATAACCCTTAAAGCTGGCAGCTCTGAAATCGCCCTGACCCCTTCAGGTATTACGGTGAATGGTATGAAGGTGGCCGTAGAAGCGAAAACCGCTATGGAGATGAAAGCCCTGACCATGGAGCAGGAAGCAAAGGTCAAAGCTATGACCAAGGGGATGCTTGTGCAAATGAAAGGCAGCCTTATGACGCAGGCGGAAGGCAGTGCCTTGTTTATGGCCAAAGGTGGCTTAAGCATGATTAACTGATGATGATAATCTCCTGATATCGTAAGTTTTTCCGACAATGGTTGTGTCCCGTCGCCTGTTCAACGACCTGTTTGTTCGGCATCTGGCTGCAGCCGGACAGCGGTATGGCAGCCATAAGCATCCCCGGCAGAGCAATACAGGTGGACTTATTGATAAAACAGTCTTTAAGTAAATAGCGCATAAGAGTAATGTTAATCCCAGGGCCGGTTGAGGTTGTATGCTCGCTCATCATAAATCCTCAACCGGCCCTGGCAGAAGAGGCTTATATTCAAGGCGTTCTCTTGATCTGGTTTACTCCAGACAGTGCTGACCGGGCAGGAACCAACAAGGACTTTCCATGCTGACCCTTTATCCACCTATTAAACCCTATGCCCGCCATAACCTGGCAGTGTCCGGCGGACACAAGTTGTATATTGATGAAAGCGGTAATCCTTCCGGTATCCCTGTCCTGTTTCTCCATGCAGGTCCCGGCAATGGCTGTGATAAACACAGCCGTCGCTTCTTTGATCCTAACCTCTATCGGATTATTCTTCTGGATCAGCGTGGCTGTGGTCGTTCAACACCCCATGGTTCTCTGGAGGAGAACACCACAGAACATCTGCTGAATGATATGGAAGCTGTGCGCAAGGAGCTGAAGATTGATCGCTGGATGCTATTCGGTGGAGCCTGGGGCGCGACGCTTTCCCTGTTATATGCCAGCCATTATCCCAGTCAGGTGCTAGCTATGGTGTTGCGTGGCCTTTGCCTGTACCGGCAGAAAGATGTTGACTGGTTGTTCAATCGTGACGGCGTTGCCAGAATTTTTCCTGACTATTGGCAGATATTTGCCAATCATTTTCCGGACAGGGAGCGGGACAACCTTCTTGAGGCCACCTGCCGTCGCCTGACGGGTGAAAATGAGCTGGCCCGTATGGGCGTCGCCAAAGCTTTTTGCAGCTGGCAGGCCCATTGTGCAACCCTGCGGCCAAGCCAGGAGGTTTTGGACAGCTTTGCTGATCCCCATCGGGCTCTCTCTCTGGCACGTATATCTTCCCACTACCTGAAAAACAGGGCATTTCTGGATCAGGATATTTTGAAAAACAGTGACAAGTGGAAGGACATCCCCGGCATTATTGTTCACGGTCGTTATGACCTGATTGCCCCGTTGGAAAACGCCACAACACTTCAGTCCCTCTGGGATGATGCCGAGCTGCATGTGGTTCGTGACGCAGGGCACTCAGCAGTGGAAGCCAGTATGCGTGATGCGCTGGTACGGGCGACGGATAACTTTGGCCGGCGCTTCAGAAAAGAGTTCGGACTGGACAGAACGTCATGATGCCCGGTACAGGGAATTTACTGAATGACCAGTTAGGTAAGTCAGGTAAACTGCTCCTTGATCTCGAAATTATCCCGGGCCAGCTTCCAGACACCGGTATCGGTTTTCGTCCACTCTTCCAGAGTAATTATCCCTCGGCCGACGTTCATCTCCCAGTTGGCCCCCAGGTGTACGGTGGTATCGTCTATCTCCTGTAACCAGAGGTCGGTGTACACAAGGTCGGTGGCACCGGACTGGATGAAAGGACGCCAGAATTTATCAATATTCTCCCGACCGATGTATTCTCCCATGGGTTTGGCTTTCAGCTCTGCCTCGGGTGTATAGGCGGAAACACAGTAGTCTGCATCCCCCTTGTTAAAGTGCTTGATCCAGTTTTTACTGGCATTCAAGGTTGCGGTGAGGTTGTCGTGGTGGTGCATGGTATCGCTCCTTCGGAGCATGGAGCCGGGGCCTCTTGAGAGGCCGTTGATGGGTAAGTAATTTGATGACAGGGGTTAAATACTAACTGAAACGGAGTTAAGCGATGAAAGGACTGGTTCAGCGTGTCAGTCATGCCAGTGTAGTTGTTAATGGTGAAGTTGTCGGTGAAATAGACAACGGCATACTGTTACTTCTTGGGGTTGAGAAAGATGATTCCAGGGAAAAGGTCGATAAGCTGCTGGACAAGATTCTGCGTTACCGCATTTTTTCAGATGATGAAGGCAAAATGAACTGCAGCCTGACCAATACTGGCGGTGGCCTGCTAGTGGTCTCTCAGTTCACCCTGGTGGCGGATACCCGCAAAGGTCTGCGGCCAGGTTTCAGCTCCGGAGCATCACCGGCTTTGGGGGAAGAACTGTACGATTACTTTGTGGAGAAAGCCCGGAATGTACACTCCAAAGTGGCCTGTGGACGCTTTGGGGCTGATATGAAAGTCAGTCTGATAAATGATGGTCCTGTGACGTTTATGCTGGAGGCTTGAACCTGGGCGAACTTTCTCCGTTTTCCTGCTAAGGGCAGGCGTCATGGGCTGGATGTATACATACGGGCTGACTGTCGTTCTGGATATGAAACTCGACTGAGAGATCGTACGACAATCCATTGATTGTGGGGCAGTATTCCGTGCAGCTTGCTACCATATATCCCCCTTGAGGCCTGGGATAATAGGCGGGGTTGATAATGACGGTGGTTCCACAGTCGACAGTGGCAACATGAAACTCTTGTTTAGGTGGAACGCCGGCATTAAAAAGCTGCTGATTATTTTTGGCATTTTTTACGGATATTTTAATCCAGACGCCGTCCGGATTGGTTTGGTAAATGTTCAGCTCACACTGCTGGCTAGCAAATGTGTAATAAGGCAGGAGTAACAGGGATATCAGCGAAAAACTAGAAGTCAGTCGTTTCATAATGCTGGTTTCGTAATGATTTCAGTACAGAGAAAAGTAGTTACTCGTTTTACAGCTGTCATCAGGGAAATAGAAAATCCCCCGGCAATAATGTTCGGGGGATTTTAAATGGAAGCTCCTGCTTAAATGATAGCTTCAATCGAAAGCCATTGAGCTTTACATCTGCTCAACAGTCTCGATACCCAGGCAACCCAGGCCCAGCTTCAGGGTGCGGGCAGTCAGGGCGCACAGCTGCAGACGACTGTTCTTCACATCGGCAGGAACATCGTCCTTGTTCACCGGGCAGAACTCGTAAAACTTCATAAAGCAGCCCGCCAGCTCGAACAGGTAGCTGCACAGGATATGGGGCATACCTTCACGGGCAACACTTTCCACCGCTTCGCTGAACTGCATCAGCTTGATAGCCAGTTCACGCTCGGCAGCTTCATTGATGTTGATGTCGCCAGACAGGCTTGCTGCTTTAACACCGGCCTTGCGGAAGATGCTCTGTACACGGGTGTAGGCGTACATCATGTAGGGGGCGGTGTTGCCTTCAAAGGAGAGCATGTTGTCCCAGTCAAAGACATAGTCGCTGGTGCGGTTCTTGGACAGGTCGGAGTACTTCACGGAACCCATGGCGACAGCGTTGATAACTTCCGCCTGTTGTTCCGGGGTCATATCCGCGCCCTTCTCGGCGATCAGCCTGGTGGCACGGGCCGTGGCTTCGTCCAGCAGGGTAGCCAGCTTCACTACGCCACCGGCACGGGTTTTGAAGGGTTTGTTGTCCTTACCCAGCATCATGCCGAATGCGTGGTGTTCCAGGGAAACAGTCTCCGGTACATAACCGGCCTTGCGAACGATGGTCCATGCCTGTTTCAGGTGCTCGGACTGACGGGCGTCGATGTAGTACAGAACCCGGTCAGCCCCCAGGGTTTCATAACGGTACTTGGCGCAGGCGATATCCGTGGTGGTGTACAGGAAACCGCCGTCACGCTTCCGGACGATAACACCCATGGGGTTGCCGTCCTTATTCTTGAACTCGTTCAGGTAAACAACAGTGGCACCGTCGTCTTCAACCGCCAGACCTTTGGCTTTCATATCTTCCACAATAGGCGCGAGCATATCGTTGTACATGCTTTCGCCCATGGTGTCTTTTTCAGTAATATCCACGTTCAGGCGCTTGTAGGTACGCAGGTTCTGCTCCATGGTCACGTCCACAAGCTTCTTCCACTGCTCCAGGCACCATTCGTCGCCACCCTGGAGTTTTACCACGTAGTTCCGGGCACGCAGGGCAAATTTTTCATCTTCGTCGTAGTGCTTTTTGGACTGGCGGTAGAATTCTTCCAGGTCACCCAGCTCGGAGTTCATAACATCCGGGTTGGTCTTTTGCAGGTCTTCCAGATGGGCGATCAGCATACCGAACTGGGTGCCCCAGTCACCGATATGGTTGGCGCGGATCACCTTGTTGCCGAGGAATTCCAGAGTTTTGGACACAGCATCACCGATAACGGTGGAACGCAGGTGGGCAACGTGCATCTCTTTGGCCACGTTGGGAGCGGAAAGATCCACAACGATGGTCTGGGGCTTTTCGGTTTTATCCACACCCACGCGCTCGTTCTGAACATAGCCGCTCAGCTTTTCAGCCATCCACTCGGGTTTGAGGAAAATATTAATAAAACCGGGGCCAGCGATCTCGATCTTGTCGGAGGCTTCGGACAGGTCCAGGTTATCAATGACCTTCTGGGCCAGCTCACGGGGATTCATGCCCAGCTTCTTGGCCACAGGCATAACACCGTTGGACTGATAGTCGCCAAACTGGGCGCGGGCACTGGGGCGAACCATGGCCTGGCTGCCAGCGGGGGCGCCTGCGGCCTCCAGAGCGGCGGTTATCTTCTGGTCAAGGAACTTGAGCACGTTCATGGAGCAATCCTTAGTCTGGGTGTGCAGATGTGAGTAAGTTTACAGGTGTCTGGGAAAATGTGTGGCGGCAGTTTTCCAGAAAGGGAAAGCCGCAAACCGGCGCGAATCAGCGGGTTCGTCGTCGCGCGGGAAACAGAGAAGGTAGACAGACAGCAGTCATTAATTCGAACGGAAAAAACCCGGGTTCCATTTCATCTATAGAGTTAAAGTAGAGTGCTGTAATCATGGATCGGATGCTAGCGGAATTCCATGGTGGCCACAAGGCAGCAGGTCGGGGCTGTTAAGGTTTTACTTTCACAATGTATCAGCCACAGTGTATCAGTCACAAAATAACAGTTATTTTTGTGTTCATGCAGAAAGCACCATTTTGTGGCAGGATGCGGTTAACATGCATTTCGTCTTTAGAGGGACATATGGCGAGTAACACCAGACAAACAGGGAGGCAGGGAAAACCCCAGGGGGCCAGACGCAAGCCCCCTGCCCGAAAAGCCGCGCCGGGAAGGGTATCCGGTTGGTTATGGCTGACGGCGGGTATCGCCATTGGGGTTTTGATTATGGGCCTGTCCCGGTTAGTGCCGAATGTGGGCACAAAACTGGACGTGATCTCCGAAAACAGCGGGAAAGCACCTGCCAGCGGCCCTGAGAGCCACGAACCTGTGTTTGATTTTTATACCCTGCTTCCGAAATCGGAAGTTATGGTGCCCGTAGATAGCCAGGCGTCTGCAGGTAGGAATCCCGCAGAAAAGCCCCAGGTAACTTCGACGCTTGCTGTGAAACCGGCTAAAAGCGCATCGAAACCAGAAGAACAGGAAAATTACCTTCTGCAAGCCGGCTCGTTTCGCAACAGCCAGGATGCTGACCGTCTTCGTGCCCAGTTAATTCTCAGTGGTTTTGAAGCGAAAATAGAACAGGTCACTGTCCGTGGCGGAGAGCGCTGGCACCGGGTACAGCTTGGACCTTACAGTTCCCAGAAAGAGGTGACAACAGTTCGCTCGAACCTTGCGAGCATGGGACTGGATACCATGTTGATGAAGCAACGTTAAAGGATGTTGCAGACGTATTGCTTCCCTGGTTACTTTTTATCAGGGGGCCGCAGCTGCTTCTTAAGAAATTCAAGTACTCTTGTACCCGATGTGATCCGTGATTCATGGAGCAGGAATTCATGGCCCTCATCGGGCAGTGCCAGTGTTTCCACCTCAACGGACCGGCAGCGCAGGGCGTGGGCAAGATGCAGGCTTTCGGAAAAATCTATCTGCCGGTTGTCGTCTCCATGAATCAGCAGTACCGGACTCATCCAGTGCTCCAGCCAGCCCCAGGGAGAGCTGTCTTCCGCAATTTTTGCACGGGCAATGCATTCCGTGGCAATTTCCGCCTGGTCACTGCTGAAAAGTTTTGATCCCCAATGCTCTCTGCGCATCTCTTTTGGAAAGTTATGGCAGCCGTTAATCACCGCCCCGGCTCGGAACAGGCCACTGTCTCTGGCCAGTGCCAGTGCGCTGAGGGTTCCGCCCCAGGACTCTCCCAATACACCTATACGACTTCGGTCAACCAGCGGATGTCTCGCCAGCCAGTGACCGGCGGCGACTATGTCCTGATAGTCACTGGCACCGTCCCAGCCCCTTTCCGGAGCCTGCCGGAACAGTTTGCCGTAACCACTGCCTCCCCGGTAATTAATATCCATCACCAGAAATCCGTGGGCCGCCAGAAGCTGGCAGAAGGCATACTGGAAACTCATACTCAATACCGGATGGAATCCGGGCAGGCTCTGAAGCCAGGGGCCGCCATGGATATTCAACAGGGCGGGAAAGGGGCCTGCCCCCTGGGGCGTAAATATCTGGCTGTGGAAAACCACAGCGTCTCTGGATTTCAGAGCCTTGTTAACAGGTATGATAAAGGGAAGGGAGAGAATCTTCTGGTCGTCGTTTGAAGAGGTTAAGAGCGTCTGTTTTTTATGTTCCCTGTCGTAGAAACCAAGTTTGCAGGGCGCTCTGTAATCCCCGCAGACGAACATCAGGAAACGACTGTCCGGCCCAGCTGTGGGATGCCAGTACTGGGTGTCTGCAGGAAGGTGCAGTTTCAGCCAGGTGTCGTTGGTGGTGTCGAGGCCATCCAGGTGGTAGTGGTGGCGACGCATTCGGTTATGGCTGAATACTAACAGCTTGCCATCGGCGCTGGCATGGTAATCCTGAACCAGCCAGGAGCCTTCCGAGAGAGGTGAACAGGCATCTTCTGTCAGATCGTACTGGTAAATATGATCCCAGCCACAGGCATCATGGGAAAATAACAGACGCTGGTTATTCAGCCACATTAAAGGGCGATGGCCATACTGCAGGGAGAGTCCGGCCTGCTCTTCCAGACTGCTCTGCCAGATACTTTTCACCTGATGACTGTCACTGCTCATCAGCATGATGGAAAAACTGTCTGCCAGATCGGTAAACAGCTGGTCGGCAATATCAATCTCCGGACCATGGAAGCGGAGAAAAGCCAGATGTTTTGAATCCAGGGACCAGACCGGAGAGACATCACGGTCAAAGCCGGGGGATATCCACTTCACCCGGTCGCAGCCTGGTTTATACAGCCCGAGAAATGAGTGTTCATCGCGGTGACAGATAAAAGCCAGGGCGTGATTGTCCGGTGCCCAGCTCAGGGACTGAACAGTGCCCCGTACGCAGAACAGTTTTTCCGTTTCCCCGCCATTAATGGGCTGGCTGTACACCGTTCCTTTGCTGGTCCAGGTAACAGCGGATTCGTCCGATGCGATAACAGCGATGGCTGAGTGATTACAGGTTTTGTTCAGGGAGTGGCTTAAGGGAACATCCCGCTGTGTACCGGCGTTAAGGTCGAGGAGCAGCAGAGTGCCTTTTGCGGGCATGGTCTTTTGCCGTGGATTGGGGTTGTAACCTTTTCCGTCCTCTCCGCTGTAACACAGGCCCCGTGTCACCAGAAGGTAACGTCCGGACGGGGACAGGTTCGCCAACCGCAGAGGCTGCCCATCATCCCCCTGGCCAGCCAGTACAGACTGGCGGGAACCTTCGGGAAGGTCCTGCATAAAAACTTCGTGACTACCTTTACAGTAATCAATCCAGGCAATCCGGTTGCGTAACTGTGCCACACGGTATTCCAGAGTGTGGCGGAACGAGTAGTACGCCTTGATATCCGGCATGTTCCACCTGTCTGTTACGTATTGTTATTGGCCGGCAGCCTGTTCTTTATTCAAAGATCATTAATCCGGACGGAGCGAAAAGTGCAGTCGTTGGAGAGGTGATGTGGGGATAAAGTTTCCTGAGTGTCAGCATTGCCGTCTGCGCGGTTCGTCACACACACTATGAACCCGGCATATCGAAAAAAGGCAGCCTATAAGAAGAAAGGCAACTTATAAAAGGTAGTTACAGGCCAGCCGGGTTAGCCAAACCGTTCCTTCTTTGCCTGCTTTGCCCGGGCTGGATCTGTGTCGTCCATGTTTCGTTATGCCTATTCTCTCTGCATTGTCTGCGTTTCTGGTGACTGGCAACATATCAGGCAGGCAGCTGTGGGGCCGGCAACAGAGCCGACGAGACAGCCGGTTCCTGCTATTGTCCCTGCCGCTATATATACGCCGTTGGAGAATGTATGGAAAAGACAGCCGGGGATTGTTAAAACCGGGATTGTTAGTAACGTTCCGGTAAGACTCGGGACGAGACAGCAGATGCCGCAGGCCGCGAAAGTGGTTTCACAGGATGCAGCAGCTGCAGCACTGGGGTCCGTCATTGCAGTTACAGCAGCATGGAGGATTGGGGTTTTTTCTGAAGGTCGTACTGTTGAAGGTTGTACTGCCCGGCCGGTGAACTGCCCTTCTGTGCGGGTGTGCGGGCACTCGCACGGGAGGAGTTTCCGGCGGAAGGCTGGTGGTGAGGGGGTGAAGGGGCATCTACTGGTCTGGTGTGCATAACGGCTACCTCTCGGATTCATATCGGTTGTCATTCATAGAGTTACGATGAAAACACACCTGTTTCAGAGTCTGCAGGGGTTTTCCGTTCATCGCCGTTTCTGAATAAGAAAGAGGAGCAGAGGTTCACGCTTTTGTTGAGCCGTTGAGCATGATGGTTAGGGGAAAGTAAAAAGGGGTCGGGTTCATTAAAACGCTCAGGCCCCTTTGAAAAGTCTCGTTTTGAAAATTTGAAAAGTCTTGTTTTGCAAAAGAGTATCAAGGTTACTTGCGGATACCTTCTATATAAAGTTCCAGCTGCACTTCTGTTGAAGCGGGACCCAGATTGTAGTTAATCCCGTAATCCGCCAGTTTAAGGGTGGTATGTCCTTCAAAACCCGCACGGTAACCGCCCCAGGGGTCGCTGCCTTCACCAATTTTGCTTACCGGGAAGGAGATACTACGGGTAACACCGTGAAGGGTCAGGGTGCCTTCGAGGGTGCCGTTGTCAGCATCTTCGGGAATAAATCTGGTGCTGGTAAAGGTGGCTTCAGGGAAGTCTTTAACTGCGAGAAAGTCGTCCCCCTTCAGGTGCTTGTCACGCTCCGCATGGTTGGAATCGATACTGGCGGTATCGATAACCACATTAACTTTGGTGCTTTCAGGATTCTTTTCGTCATAGGTGAAGCCACCGGAGAAGGTATTGAAGCGACCGGTCAGCCAGCTGTAACCCAGGTGCTTGATTTTAAACTGTACAGCCGCATGGGCTCCGCGGGTGTCGATGAGATAATCGGCAGCGTTAACGGAGGTGGCAGCGGTCATGGCTGCGAGGGAAAGAGTAGCGGCTTTGATAAAGTTCTTCATTTTGTCCTTCTTATCAGGATAGGTTGTCAGGTACTGCTGGTTAATCTGTTGTTTTATGCTGGCCCTCAGTTTTGAGGGCTGAGCATTCTACGCAGGGTTTTGTCCTTATCCCGGAAGTGATGTTTCAGGGCTGCAAGGAAGTGAATGGCGACAAAACCCATAAGGCTCCAGGCCAGGATTTCGTGAATCTGTCCTATCAGACTTTCCTGATTCTCAACAATCGTCGGCAGGGCGGGAACAGAGAACAGTTCAAATACGGCAATGCTGCGACCATCGGCGGTGGAAATCAGATAACCGGTGACAAACAGGGCGGCAATGGTCAGATAAAGTATCCAGTGCATGGCTTTGGCCGCCAGCAGCTCATGGGTTGGTGCCGGTTCAGGTGCCGGACGGGTATTCAGACTTCTCCATACGACCATGGCAAGCCAGAGACCAGCCAGGCTAATGCCAATGCTTTTATGGAGATCCAGAGAGCCTTTGTACCAGGGGTCGTAATAAGTCAGGTCAACCATATAAAGGCCGAGACCAAACATAAAGAAAATAGTGAGAGCCTGCAGCCAGTGCATGCAGATGGTGACCCATCCGTAGGATTTTGTCGTATTTCTTAGCATAAGCTCCGGGATTACTGAATTTTGCCTGTTACTGTGTTGCTGGGCAACAGTACTGAAAATTTGTCTGCGGGAAAATCACAAGAGCGGCAAAACAGTTGTGCAAAATTACACAACTTCTGGATAATAATAAATCGAAAGAGTGTTTCGGTAAGCTGTTGTGTCGATGAGCGATATGAGTTGGGATGACCTGCGCATTGCTTTGCAGGTGGCGGAGTCCGGTTCCCTCAGTAGGGCGGGGGAAGCCCTGGGAATTAATCATTCCACTGTGCTTCGGCGTATTAACGCTCTGGAAAAAAGTCTTAATATCAGGTTGTTCCTGCGCCATCAGAGAGGGTACCGGCTAACCGACGCTGGCCATCTGCTGGTCAGGGAAATGCCGGATATTACCAGGCGCTTCCAACGTTTGGAGAATATTCTGCAAGCGACAGAGCAGGACTTGAGCGGACCTTTGCTGATAACCGCCGTTAACGAATATATGCCAAGAATTATCAAGGCATTAAAAGCATTCCGGGATATTTACCAGGAAGTTCAGATTCAGATTATCGCCACGGATGAGATTCTTTCACTGGCGTCTGGTGTCGCCCATATCTCTTTGCGTATGGGAGCACAGCCCCGGGATTCTGATGTTATTGCTCACCCGTTAACACCGTTCAGGGTCAATTATTATGGGGCGAGTGTTTATGTGGAAAAATATGGCCTGCCGCAATCTCCGGAGGAATATGATCAACATTTCTGGGTTATGCCTTCAGCCAGCAAGCAGTACATCTCTTTTATTAAACAGCTAATGCCGTTTATTGATGAAAAGCGTATTGCCTACCAGAGCAACAGTTTCCAGGATCTGCAGATGGCTATTGTTGAGGGAATGGGGATTGGGCCGGTTTCAACAGATGCAGCTGAAGTTTACCCGGATCTGCAGATGATGCCTTGTGAAAAAGAGTGGCAGGATGACCATGTCTGGTTTACTTACCATCGGGATATGAAAAACAACAGGAAGGTGCAGGTTCTGTATGAGTTTATGAGGCAGCAGTTGTCTTCCTTACAGACAGATGTCGTTCGAGCCCGAAGGCAGGCTTCGCCATGAAAGGCGCTCAGGGACCACCGACTTATCGCGGCTAATCCCAAATCTGGCAGCATCCATTGAGACGCTTATAATCGTCAGCCTGGAGCGAGGTTTCGATCACATCAATATATGGATGCAGTTTTGTGAATCTCTGCCACTTTGCCGCTGCCTGCTCCGCTACTCTGTTCAGCGCGGCCGCCGGGGACTCACCTGATATTTGCATGGGTAACACTTCTTCTGAATACAGGGTCAGTTCAGGGTCAATATGAACTTTGTAATGACTGGAACCAATCTTGATCTTGCTCCACTCTTCCGCCACTGTCATACAGGTAGTGTTGTTACAGCCGGTAATATAAATCTCCCTGATGCCTAACTTTCCTATACGATCATGTGGAGTTTTCCAGACCGGGAAGTCCTCATGTGCATCTAAAAACGTATCGTAGTGCATAATTCTGCGCTGATTGACACCCGTCAGCATGACCTTGAAGCGCTTTTTTATGAACATGTCATTGCGTTCCATCTGGACCGCATTGAGCACAACGCCAGGGGGAGTGCTGCCAAAATCTAATACATTGAAAAGAGCAAAAAAAACCCGAGTGTTTTCCCTGAAACGGGTTATCAGACCAGTAATATCAGCCAGTCCCTGGGGGTTGGAAGCTTCTTTGAATATTGCCGCGTTGCTCTCCTGAATATTCATCAGAACAATAAGAACCTTTTCTTTCTCGGACAAACGCCCCAGCGTCGCCTCAATGCTGGCAATGATCTGATCAAGGCCCGCCACCGCAATTGGGGAACAGAACCACAACACCCCGGCCAGACACACTCCGCGCGTCGCCTTTATCAGGCCGCTTACAGAGATATCGATACAAGAGAGGCGGATACGGTTGAGGGTGCCAGCATTCATATCAGGGCATTCCAAAAAACTGAATATAAAACACCGGGAACAAGAATAGGTCACAATCCAATGATTCATTTCCATGGAGAAGAGAGCTTCGCGACACCCTCTCCCGTGTGGGAACGCATACCAGCGAATCGCCCAGGGACCACCGACTTATCGCGGCTAATCCCAAATCTGGCAGCATCCATTGAGACGCTTATAATCGTCAGCCTGGAGCGAGGTTTCGATCACATCAATATATGGATGCAGTTTTGTGAATCTCTGCCACTTTGCCGCTGCCTGCTCCGCTACTCTGTTCAGCGCGGCCGCCGGGGACTCACCTGATATTTGCATGGGTAACACTTCTTCTGAATACAGGGTCAGTTCAGGGTCAATATGAACTTTGTAATGACCATGCTTGACCCTGCTCCACCCTTCCGCCACTGTCATACAGGTAGTGCTGTTACAGCCGGTAATGTAAACGTCCCTGATGCTTATATTTGGTATCGCAGCGTATGGACTTTTCCAGAACGGAAAGCCCTTATATTCCTTTAAAACCGCAGTAAAGGACATAACTCTGCTCTGATCGACGTCCGTCAGCATCACCTTGAAGCGCTGTTTTATGAATGCGTCCTGGCGTTCTATCTGGACCGCATTGAGCACAACGTCATGGGGGGCGCTGCCAGAATCTAATACATTAAAAAGAGCGAAAATAACCCTCTTGTTTTCCCTGAAACGGGTTATCAGACCAGCAATCTCAGCCAGTCCCTTGGGGTTGGAAGCTTCTTTGAATATCGCCGCGTTGCTCTCCTGAATATTCATCAGAACAACAAGAACCTTCTGTTTCTCGGACAAACGCCCCAGCGTCGCCTCAATGCTGGCAATGATCTGATCAAGGCCCGCCACCGCAATTGGGGAACAGAACCACAACACCCCGGCCAGACAAACTCCGCGCGTCGCCTTTATCAGGCCGCTTACAGAGATATCGATACAAGAGAGGCGGATACGACTGAGGGTGCCAGCATTCATATCAGAGCACTCCAAAAACTGAATACAAAGCACCAGGAACAAGAATAGGTCACAATCCAATGACACACTTCCATGGGGAAGAGGGCTTCGCGGCACCCTCTCCCGTGTGGGAACGCATACCAGCGAATCGCTCAGGGATCACCGACTTATTGCGGCTAATCCAAAATCCGGCAGAATTCATTGAGACGCTTATACTCGTCAGCCTGGAGCGGGGTTTCGATCACATCAATCTGTGGATTCAGTTCTGTGAATCTCTGCCACCTTATCGCTCTCTGCTCTGCTATTCTGTTCAGCACGGCCGCCTTGGACTCACCTAATATTCGCACGACTAACTCTTCTTCTGAATACAGGGTCAGTTCAGGGTCAATATGAACTTTGTAATGACCATGCTTGACCCTGCTCCACCCTTCCGCCACTGTCATACAGGTAGTGTTGTTACAGCCGGTAATGTAAACGTCCCTGACGCCTATCTTTCGTAACATACTGAATGAATCTGCCCAGGACGGGAAGTCCTTATGTACATTGAAAACCGCATCCGAGTACATAATTCTGTGCTGATCGACGTCCGTCAGCATCACCTTGAAGCGATGTCTTATGAACATGTCCTGGCGTTCCATCTGGACCGCATTGAGCACAACGCCAGGGGGGGCGCTGTTAAAATATCCTACATTGAAAAGGGCAAAAATAACCCTCTTGTTTTCCCTGAAACGGGTTATCAGACCAGCAATCTCAGCCAGTCCCTGGGGGC
>NZ_JBYVJU010000015.1:0-127594 GCF_058147085.1 Parendozoicomonas sp. 209JJ7-1
ATTTTTTAAGGCTCAAGCTGTTCTATGAAGAACAGCTGATTTCCAGATTTCCTGCCCAGTCAGGGGGAAAGTTACCATAGTCACTATGTTCTGGTTGTTCCGCGAAGGGTTGCCGGAGTAGGTGGTAAAGGCTGTTTATTTCCTGGTAATCCCCGCTTTCAGCTTTTTCTATGGCCACCTGCACGAGATGATTACGCAGAATATATTTCGGATTGGTTTTGAGCATATTCTCAAAACACTCTTCCATAGTAAGGGGTTCGTGCTTAAGTCTTTGCAGATAACGTGTATGCCAGTTATCGAATGCATCACGGTCGAGAAAAAGATCCCGGGTATTTCCACCGGCCAGACGGCGGAAAAAGATTGTGTAATCTGTTTTCTCTTTCTGCATTAACTGGAAAATATCATCAAACAAGCCGTAGTCGTCTTCTTTGGCTGTCTCGAATCCAAATTTTTTTCTGAGTAGTGTCGCGTATTTATTGCCAAAAGCCACCGGGTATTGCTTGAGAATCTCCTGGGATCTATTCCTGTTATTTTCCATCAACGGCAACAGTGCCTGGGCCAGTGCCGCACAGTTCCAGTAACCGATATCCGGTTGGGCATTATAGGCGTAGCGACCGTTCCAGTCTGAATGATTGCAGATATGTCTGGCATCAAAACCATCAAGAAAACCAAAGGGGCCGTAGTCGATGGTATGTCCGAGGATAGACATATTGTCGGTATTCATTACGCCATGACACCAGCCTGCAGCCTGCCAATGGGCGATAAGTTCAGCGGTACGTTTTACCGCTTCTGCGAGCAGGCGCTCCACCCTGTCTTCAAGGCCATTCCAGTCAGGGAAATGCCGGTTGATTACGTAGTCCGCAAGGATTTTCAGGTTATCCAGCTGATTTGTGTAACAGAAATATTCAAAGGTGCCGAAGCGCACATGGCTTTCTGCTACGCGAATCATTGCGGCTCCGGTTTCGGTTTTCTCCCGGTACACAGGGGTTTCGCTGTTGATCAGGCAGAGGGAGCGGGTTGTGGGAATACCCAGATGGTGCATGGCTTCACTGCACAGGTATTCCCGAATGGTAGAGCGTAGAACCGCCCGGCCATCGCCGTTGCGGGAAAAGGGCGTCATACCTGCCCCTTTTATCTGCAGGTCATAGAGCTTGCTGTCTGTACCTGTTGTTTCTCCCAGAAGAATGGCACGTCCATCACCCAGCCGGGGAACCCAGCTGCCGAACTGGTGGCCGGCGTAGACCATGGCAATAGGGTAAGAATCTTCAGCGAGCTTCTGTCCGTTACAGAGATGAAGAATGTCACTGTCAGACAAAGATGAACAGGACAACAGGGAAGCCACTTCATCGTTTCTGTGCACGAGTGAAGGGGTATCCAATGGCTGTGGCAGAACCTTCGCGGAGAAGGCCGGACCGAGATCGGCAAAAGTATGGGAAAGCTTCATGAAGTGAATCATACGCAAATATACGTAATGAATCTTCCGGTGCTTAACTGAAGCAAGGATGAATAACTGATACAGGGACAAGCTGGCTTCTGCAACAGGGAAAACATCAGGAAGCCTACAAACTTTACAACCTTTTTATGCTTTGCTTCAGGAAGCTTTGTGCACCTGCCAGAGAGCGTCCTCATAGGAACTACCGAAGTCGATACGGGTGATACCTTCGATATCAAAAATATCAGAGTGGGTATCCAGTAACGCCTCCGGGCTTATACAGCGCAGATGCAGCAGATCGTCAACCACCCTGGAGGTTTTGCCGATCCAGTATACCGATGGGTCGGTAATCTCCTGATGGATGGTCACCAGAGGAAAAAGCCGGCCGGCGGACTTTATCGCGGCAGCCATATTCTCCAGACCCATAATTCCCGGATGTCTGGGTTTCTGGTTACGGAGCTGCAGGGCTTTAAGAATAAACTCCTGCTGGGGCGCCGGCCGTTCAATATGACTGATATCTGAACGCCGGATAATCTGGTAACCGTTCAGATTGATCTCATCGCTGATTACCTGCAGCAATAGCAGTTCCCGGCTGACATCCAGCAGAATCCCGCTGGTCCAGGCTTCTTCACCTTCCATGCGGTTACGAAAAATACGGATACAGGCGTGAAGGGGCAGCAGTTGCTCCTGATGTGTCCGTACGGGTTCAATTCTTTCAATAACTTCTTCAGGCATGACCATTTCCGGATGAGTGCAGGAAAACATCTTGTTTCGGGTACGCTATGGTGACCCCGTTTTCCCGGAATAGTTCCTGAATTCGTGCATTTAACTGGTCCTGTATAACGAGACGATCGTCCACGTGGTCGACGTGAGTACGCAGCTCAAAGTGCAGGGCGCTGTCCCCATATTCCATAAAGAGCACATAGTTTTCCGGTTCATTCACGGTATGCTCGTGCTCGTCATTGGCCTGGTGCAGCAGCTTGTGGATCAGCTTTGGGTCGGTATCGTGGGCTACATGAAAATGGAGAATGATCCGGACCACAGTGTTGGAGAGAGACCAGTTCACCAGCTTCTCACCCATCAGCATTTTGTTAGGAATAATGATCTCTTTGTTATCCCAGTCGAGAACCGTGGTTGAGCGGATACGAATACGCGAGACCACGCCGTTCAACTCCCCCAGGGTGATGGTATCGCCGATACGAATAGGTCGCTCAAAGAGAATAATCAGGCCGGCAACAAAGTTGGCAACGATTTCCTGCAGACCGATACCGATACCGATACCAAGGGCCGCCACCAGCCATTGCAGTTTGTCCCAGCTGGCACCCAGGAAGCTGAGGGCCGTGATAAAACCGATGCAGGTGATGGTGTAACTGAGCAATGTGGTGGCCGCATAACTGCTGCCTGCCCGCAGTTTCATACGGGAGAGTACAGTTACTTCCAGCAAACCCGGAATATTACGGGCGAGAATAAAGCTGGTGACCAGGGTAATCAGGCTGATTAACAGATCGCTCAGGTGAACGGTAAACGGTTCTCTCCCTTCCACAGTGGAGGGAAATTTCCAGAGAGTAATAGTGTCTAGAGCATTCAACAGGCTGAACAGATCCCGCCAGAACCAGAACAACCCGATAAACAGACCCACAATCATCAATGCATTCAGCAACCGCAAAGATTGCTGATTGACTGTGGCCAGATCGAGATTGGGCTCTTCAACATTTTCACCTTCCTGGCTGGCTGCTCTTCGTTTCAGGGCACGGGTAAAGGCCAGTCTTCGTTCTGCCACCTGCAGGCTTCGAATTACCAGCGCCTGTAGAAGGGAGGCGGCTCCAACCATGTAAAGAGTTCCGGCCAGTTGGTGCTGCAATTGCAGAGTGGTGTAGTAGTAACCAGCGGCGGTCAGGACAAGCTGGGCAAAGGCGATAGCCACCAGCACCATGGTCAGCAGAATGTGGAGGAAGCGAGACCCGAACAGATTGCTGCAGGTCTTCATCAATTTGAACAGAATCCAGCCCTGGAGCAGAGAACCCACCATCAGGAGGGTCATGCCGAGAATATCCTGGTTCAGGTCCGAGGGCTGTTCCTTAGCCAGACTCACGGTCAGCAGCAAAGGAACCATGATGGCCCTGAGGTGAATCAAAAGCTGCTGTACCTGTCGGCATTGTTGAGGCGGCCAGCGGAAGTGAGTAACGGCGATATTGTGGGGGCGATGAATCTGAATGGCGAGGGAGAGCAGCAACCAGGCAATAGCCGTTACAATAAATGCCTGACCAAGATTGGTGACAGCTGCAGAATGTCCTTCCGAAACCGTAAGTGCCAGTCCGGCGCAGCCCATAAGTACCGGTAGTGGCATAACCTGCAGCATACTCAGGGAGAGGGCACCGGGGGTCAGTTTCAGGGTATCGTAGCGGACATTACCCATTCTGCGGGTGAGGGTTCTCTGCCAGGCCACAAAAGTGCGTCTGCGGGCCTGGAGGAACAGGCAGAACGCAAAAACCAATGCTGACGTTAGCCAGTAATCCCGCAGGGTGTCTGTAAGGGCAAAGAGGATATCCCCCCATGGAATGGAAGATACTTCATTCCATAGCGCCACAGGCATTTTCATAATCCAGTCCAGCCCGAGGGGCTGGTTACTGGCAATCCAGAACAGGCGTTCTTCCAGGGTCTCTGACAGTTCCCGGCTACGGGTCAAAAGGGCTTTCTGGTCAAGGTCCAGGCCGGTGGACAGGCTGAGCAGGTTGCTCACTTCTTCTGAGAGGTCTTCCAGCAGTTTCTGGCGGTTGCGCATTAGCCGTAGAAGTTCGGCTTCATCCTGGTTGTTAAAGGTGTGGCCGGACTGATTCTGGCTGATCAATTGCTGAACACGGGTTTCAGGGCTGGTGATAATCTGGCGTTGCTGGTCGTACTGGAATTTCTGCAGGCGGGTTTGGGTAATAATTTCCCCGATGCTGTGATCGACGGAGATATGGGGGAGGGACATCAGGCTTTCCCTGAGCATCCTTGCCAGAACCCGGTTTTCTCCCAGAAGTACGGATTGCTGGCGTACACTCTGGCTGATGGCTTCAAGATGTTTCAGCTGGTTCCTGGCTTTGGTGTTTTTAACGCTGATCACACTGATGCGGTCAGATATGGCCAGCAGTTGCTGACTTAACTCCATATTTTCGGCGGCTTCCGCCTGCAGCAGGGCTTTGCCGGCATTAGAGCGGTTAAGCCGTGACGCAGTCGCGACCGCCTGCTCACTGGCCGCTCTGCGTTTGAAGTTGATAATTGTCTGCAGGGAGAGAACTTCCTGTTCAAGGAGCTGAGCCCGGCGGTTCAACAGTCTTTGGCGCAGGCTGTCCATATCAAGCAGGGTACTGCTGGTCCGGATTTCCAGATTCAACCGGGTGTCTTGATGCTGCAGGGCATTGGCTTCAGCCTGCAGCACCATTTTCTTCTGATCTTTGAATTCGGAGGGTTGTTTTTCTGTTTCCAGGGCGTTGAGCTGAACAGTAATCTCTTTCAGCCGTTCCTGGTTTTTGCTGATGGCGGCCTGATTGGTTTCCGGCCTGGCTCGCCCTAGGGTGATCTGACTGGTGATGCGGGTCATCTGATTCTGTAATTCAGTAATCTCTTCCAGGCGTGTGTCCAGCCGTTTACGCAGTCCGTCTGCAGGCTGATGGCGGTACTTCTCCAGTAGCTCTGTATCTGAGGGTTGCTGTAGCCCTTCCAGCTCTTCTTTCAGGCGGGTAAGTTCTTCCGGGGCGTTATCAATCTGTTTCTGCAGCTGCTTGAGCTGCTCCTGTTCGGACGAAGACAGCCGCAGAAAGGTCAGGGTGTTCTGGTAGAGGTCACTGAGCTGGATGTTTTTCTCATCCTGGGGCTTGTCTGTAGGTTTTAGCTGCTCCAGTGCTTTGGAGATCACTTCCTGACTAGGCAACTTGGGTGCTGCAGGGTCTGCCTGCAGAAAAGAGCTGAATAAAACTGTCAAGAAAACAAAGGCGAGGGCACGCATTCCGGATCAACTTCCCTATTGAATTATTCTCAGGCGCAGGTCATGCACGAATTAAATACGGATTAAATAAAGTGTAGTGGCACTAATCTGTTTATAAGGAGTGGTTCAGGGATGAATTCGTGCAGGGCATAAATGGCACAGAGCGCGTAAATACGGGGCTTGGGCTGCCTCTTGCTGATACTGGCAAAGTCAGTACCGGTAAGTTGGCGGGTCGCACAGTTGTCGAAATTCCGGCAGCTTCTGTAAAGGGATTATTACCCGCGTCAATGGAAGACAAGTCTCTGGCAAGTCGCCAGGTCACAGTGAATCACCAGCCTTATCAAACCCTGGCTTCTCTGTTGGTGGAAGGGAAAATTGATCAGCAGAATTATGAACGTCTCTCTGCCCGTGGCGAGCAGGCCCTGGATCTGATTCTGAATACTCCGTGGATGCAAAGCAAAATAGCATCTGCGGAACAGCTGGAATCACATGAGCTGGAACGATTATGTGCCGCTGTTGTGGACATGGAAGCCAGGGTCAGTGAAGGGGGAAGCCAACAGCGGCTGGAACACTGGGCCAGTTCCCTGATTGGTGACAGTTATGACCTCTCCTCACTGGATGGGACAAGAAAACTGGCCTGCCATGTGTTTACCCGCCTGAAGCAGCAGAGCGATGACCAGAATCAGAGCATTCCGGCAAACGTTTATGCCGGCGTGGTTAACAAGCTTGATGATATTCCCGACGACGCTTCCCCTGCCAGAAAGCTGGTAATGATCAGTGGTGCCCTGAAAGAAGTTCAGGAAACCTATCCATCCCTCAAGGGTATGGCACTGGTGGATGACCTGGTCGCCTATATTGATGACCAGTTGCTGCTACTGGCCCGGGAGGAGTTTAAAGAGTCCCTCAAAGCCCAGCTCAGTTCCCTTGAGCGTGGCGGCTCCAAACAAGAGATGATTGTTGGTGTTGAGCTGGGAGTCGCTGCCGGTCATGTGCTGGGGGTAAATGCCGGGGTGCGTTTTACCTTTAACGCAACGGCACTGGACGACACTCGCATTATGGATAGCAGTACCTTGACGGGAAATGTGGATCTGGTTCTTGGGAATGAAAAAATTGTTCGGGCGGATATAGGGGGAAGCCTTTCCAAAGGGCAGGGGCGAATGTTCACCAGCCTGGATGATTTTGTGGATTACCATGCCAACGATATTCTGCCCCTGTTACTGGGTTCTGCCCTGAAATCACCAAAAAATATTAAGGGAATTATCAAGGCAAGAAAGTCAGATTCATCCCATGCCCAGCTGGTGGCAAAGCAGTCCGGATTAAAGCAGAAACTTGTGGCCCAGGGACTTATCAATCCCGGGGATCGTCTGGTGCTGGAAGATAAGCGACGGGCTGATTATATATCGGTCTCTGAAAAGAGCGGTGAACTCAAAGCCCGGCTGGGAGTGCTGGAGGATATTCTTTCCGGCACCTACAAGCTGACCAATACCCATACTGAGTTCCGCAAGCATGTGCCTTTGCAGGATGCCTTCCGGGAGAACCCTGGATTACTGGAGAAAGAGTCGACTAAACATTTCTCTCTCCATGTTCAGGGGAAAGACCTGTCCGGAGCAGAAGGCCGGCAATGGATAAAGGCAACAAAAAAACTGATCTCAAATCTGCAGACAGAATATGCCAGGTGCGTGGATTGGAAACCGGAAAAGGCGAAAGCCATTGCCGCGATGATGGAGCATGTCCGGAACGACCTGAAACAGGCCATGGCCCATCTCTATGCAGAATATGATCACTATGGTGCCGCGGTAAACAGGTATGACTCAGAGGGAAAAGATGGGTTTAAAAATGATATTCGTGAGTTAAAGCACAAAATGGAAATAACCCGTGGGGCTAATGGCCGGGCAGAGTTTGTGCGTGCGGTCAGCGCAACCCATGCGAGCCTGGCAGGGTGTTACAAGAGCTCGTTCAATCAGGCTATGCCTGCGCAGGCGGATGATCGGGAAGCCAGTCGGGCATTTGGGAGGATGGAAGCGGAATACCGCATGCCCCAGTTTCATCTGACAGACAAACAGGTGAAAGGGCAGCTGTCAGCCTCTGCGGTCAATAAAGCCAAACAGCTTCACCATACCGGGGAGGTAAAAGTACGGGTTCCCTATACACCGTTGATGTTGTCCGCGGCAGTACGGACAGACAATGTTACCGGGCATTTTAATGAAGATATGAACGGGGAGTATTTGAATGTTTCTTTTCGCGTTGATGCCGGAGCCAATGTACAAAGCATTTTTGGAAGTGTGACAAGTGGCATGCCATCAGCCATGAACGTTGGTGGGAAGGTGGCATTTGCCAGCTCCCTGCCCTCTGACCTGACCTTTGGCATAGATGTCGCGGGTGAAGTGGAGTGCCACTTTATCAAGTCAGAGAAAGGCTACTGCCTGCAGTACGCCCGGTTCAGTTCAGAAAAAGGCATTGGCGGCTCAACGCCAGAAATACCCGTAGTGGCAGCGCCCTGGGGCAATGTCAAAGTAAAAGTGGAAGCCGCCAGTAAGGAGCGTGTAAATCATAAAGAGTATGTTGGCAATAATACCCTGACTTACTTCTTTACCCGCTATAACGGCTGGGTGGATGGTGGCAAAGCCAGTGCGGATATAGCTGAAATGCGCAAAGCCGGGCAGAGTGAAACAGCGGGAGCGGATTACTGGGATCAGTTTGTTCACAAGAACAAGCCAAGAATTCAGGAGTTGATGAAGAACATGGTGAACCCGGAAAAAAATGCCTGTATGGAATTTAATAAAAAGCTGACAGATATCGGGGATGAGGATTTCACCACTAATATCCAGACTGCGCTGAAGAACTACAGCCAAGACCCTTCCGAAGCCAATTACAAAACAGCTTTGGCAGAGTTCAGTGAATTTATGGCGGCCAACCATTGTTTGAACCGTGCCAATGCTGAGAGCAGTTTCAAAATGAAGTGACGTGAGAGAGAATCGGACTCCTTGGCTTTCCTTTTCCTTCCCCCAAGTCAGCTTATTTAAGACGATTTCGGCATATACCGACCTGTATACGCTCTGTAAGTTGTTGACAGGAAAAACCATTCTCTCTAATATTCGCCTCGCTCTCTGGGGATGAAATAATGCTCCAGCAAAGAGTAAATTAGAGATGCCCAGGTGGCGGAATTGGTAGACGCGCTAGCTTCAGGTGCTAGTGTCCGAAAGGGCGTGGAAGTTCGAGTCTTCTCCTGGGCACCAATCATCTCTCAGGCTTGACTGACAAGTTAAAATCAGAATTGCCCAGGTGGCGGAATTGGTAGACGCGCTAGCTTCAGGTGCTAGTGTCCGAAAGGGCGTGGAAGTTCGAGTCTTCTCCTGGGCACCATATTCAGAAAAAAAGCCAGACTTGATTCAGTCTGGCTTTTTTGGTTTTTGATATTCATAAATACCTGGACAGTCGTTTTTTTATTGACTTCTATTGTGGGCTTTTCCTGTTTATATAACGTCTGGCTTTTGATGCTATTTCTCTTTTTATGCCGGATAATTTTTACCAAGTTTGAGTCGTGTAATCTGATGACTGTGAGAAGGTTGTGCTCCTTCCATGTGGGAACACACCGGTATGGCAGGCAATACCTGAGCCATCCTCCAAATGGCGGCTGCAGGTGTTGACAAAGCAGGGGGTCATCCATATTATTCGAGTCCGTTGCCGGTATAGCTCAGTTGGTAGAGCAACTGACTTGTAATCAGTAGGTCCCGAGTTCGACTCTTGGTGCCGGCACCATATTTTAAAAGGCCCGAAGCGTTAGTAAACATTTCGGGCTTTTTTGTGTCCGTCTGTTTGCCCCCTGGTTCCCGTTTCTGTCTGGATAGCACCGTATCCTATTGGACTATAAATCCCATCCCCCCATCAGCTCACAGCCAGGTATTTAAAGCCCTGCTCTGAGATGTTCAAAAGCACCCAGGGTTTCAGCGATATAGTCGCATACTCCTGTTAAAATCGTGCAACAGGCCGAAATTTCACCAGTTTATGGAAAATAGCATTGAAAAGTAAAACGTTACACACCAGGGTCTGTTGAGGTTTGTGACCTGCTCTGTTCATAACGCTATAATTCCCCGCCACATATTGATTAAGCAAGAGTCCTTCATGTTACAAAATTCGGGAACCGCCATTGATCAGGCCACACGTGAAACTGTTCTACAGAAACTCACCGGTAATCTGAAATCCCTTTACCCTCTGGCCCAAAGCGCGGACGAACAGCTTGAGCGGCTGAAAAAACAGAGCAAAGGGAAATTTTCCGCAGTTTTCCATAAAAACTCACCGTTCACAGCCAATGCCGACCGGTTCCTGCCTTATATGGTGGAAGTAGCCAATGAACTCACCAGTCTGCCGAAGGCCGCTAATGATGAGTATGTCGACAAGCTGAAAATCCTGCTGCAGAAAATTCAACTGATGTACCAGGTGCTGGAGCAGTTCCACGCCATTAAAGATAACGATAAAGTCACAGAGCCGACTAACTGATTACTGACATCCCACAGAGCTTTTTCAGGAAGAGAACCGGTGCCAGAGACGGACAACCTTAAATATCTGCAGGATTATCCGGAACAGCGGCATACGGCTAACGCCTCCTCTTTTTAGCGGACCTCCCGAAACAGCTGCATACCGCCTCTTTCGTCGCAATAAGAAAGCGTCCACAGCAACTGCGGCTGTCTGGCCCGGCTTTATTCCGTTCTGGCGATATATTCCAAATGCCATTGCGCAGAAGCCTGATTGTGTTATCTGAATCCTTATCCATCCAGTTAAGAGCATACTGGTGCCGGGCTAAAGCGCCTCTGTTAGGGGTTCCTGTTCCTATCAGAAGCTTCCAGATATTTCTGTTACGTATATTAATATCCTCCGCCCAGTAGTCAGCGAATCTGCACTTCCCACCATCCTTAAGCACCATGTACATACTCTTTCTAACATATTCCTGTATCTTGTAGGGTCGAGTGCTTTTTCTCCCCAACCGGGATTCGGTTGTTAATACGGCCTCAAATAAAGAGCTGAAAACAGAAGGGTTCGCGGACATGTAGAGCCCGGGCTTTGCCATATTTGCCAGCTCGCCAATATTAAACAAGAAATCCTGGGGTATTGTCCGAAGCCCTGGGCGCCCACCATGAAGAGCAAGATTTTCTTCCCCACTCTCCCTGATGGTATAGGCATACTGCCTGTTAGTCTCTGTGCGTCTGTACGTCCTTTCTTTCACATTGAAAAAGCTGGTTACCTGAAAAGATTTCAGCCTGTCGGCATTCACCGCGTCCAATACTGGCTGCTCATATTTCACCCTGCCAACCTGCAGCCCGGTAATCAGCTGCAATAAAAAAACCGGTTCTGAAGCTCGTTCCGACAATGGCCCCTGTATTAACCTCGCCGCACCATCCATACCATGGTCTTTAATAAGCTGTTCAAGATTTTTGGCGAGTACATTACTTCTTACCCGCAGAAGAACAGAGAGCACCAGCTTCTGCCAGAATGTACATCTTTTCAAGCGCGTTAAGTTTGTTTTCTCTAAGGCAATATCCACCAGTTCGGCAAATTCATTCTGGGGAAAATAACTGGACATTAATTCCAGAGCGGTGGCATGGGGTAAAAAACGATGGAGGAGCTCACGGTCGTAATCAGATACTCCGGTCGATGTCATTAATGTATCAATGATTCTTCTCTGATGGGCTATTTCCTGCTCCGGATTTGCTGCAACCAGCTCCACATAAAAGCGAATATCCCCACCGTAAATTATTGGGCTCTCCCCCCTTTCAATGGGAACAGCATAAACGATCATGCGAACTCGGCGATGCTCATACTCCCTGTCAACAGTATCAGATATTTGTCGTATATAAAGCTGAAACAGACCCGCATCAACATGATTAATCAGGACAGGGGCGCTGAACCAGGAGTCCTCCGCCATATACCACTCCATATTTCTAGCTTCCCCTTCAGAGCCAGTGTTCTGAACGACCAGAGTGTTTAAGGCGGGAAATAACTTTGTATCCACAACTGGCTGCTGTACACCTTCGAGGGCCAGTTGTTCCAGCTTTTCACTGGTTTCTGTAATAGATACATCCACGCCGGTATCTTCAGGCTCGTCTGCGGGTATTGGCTCCTGCCCTGGATGAACATCAAAACGACTTAATAATCGTTCTTCAGGGTCAGGAAAAAATGCAACTTCAGGTGCGGCTTCGTCAGGATGAAATTCCACCGGTGATCCATCATCCCTGGTCATAAGCGCCATGACCGACTTTCTGCAGGCAGGGGTGAATACCTGTTCCTTTTTTATACCGGGGCAACGGTTCCCCCATCCTTTCTTTAGAATGGGTTTAAGGGGTTTACCTACTACCGTTATATCAACACTGGCACTCTCCCCATGGGCTGGTATTCCTGCACTTCGGGTTCTTCCTTTACCAGCAAGAACACTGTCCGTCCATCCCACTGACAGGCAAAGCAGGAAAATACAGAAAAGCCCCCACCAGTTTCCCTTACAGACAAAACACCCCATAAGACCGTTCCTGACCCGGAATTCTTATTTCGGAGCATGGTGTATAGAACAGCGGAGGGAATAATGCCTGGAACATCACTCTCAGATGATCGGAGTGATGACATTGAAAGGCTTATCCCGCACGGTTTTAACAAGACTGTTAATGGCAGGGAGCGTCAGGGGACAGGCAGGGTCTCAGATGCAGGACACCTGGGTTCTGCCAACAGGTGACACACGTTTTCTTATGGGGAAATAAAAATGCAGACCAGCGCTACTTCTTCAGCCACGTAACTGGCTTACACATCTTCCGAAGCACCCTCCTGCAAGAAACCGCCCTGCGAGAGACCGCCCTGCGAGAAAAAGTGCAATGAGTCACTTTTCCTCCAGTACTGTCGGGCCGGTTCTGTGGAGGGGGTGAAATACCTGAAAAAAAATCCCAGTTTTAATGTCAACACACCGCAGAAATGCGGCATGACCCACCGTGATGTCAAGGGGCTGTATATTGCCGCCGCCGGTCAGAACTGGCCACTGTGTAATTACTTGATAAGTCAAGGTGCAAATATAACAAAGTATGAATTTCTGTCTTTATGCACCCAGCAGGGTTTACCCACACTGCTTTCAAAGTTATCTGTCAAAAGTGAATGGCTGGACGACGGTCTGATCAGTGCAAGTGAAGCGGGCAACCTGAAGAACGTTCAGTGTTTGCTGAATGCTGGGGCAAGGACAGACCCTTATGGGAATCAAACAATGAAAGGCCCCCTTTCCTGTGCGGTTCAGAAAGGGCACCTGCCACTTGCCAAAATGCTGATTGAATACGGGGCTAACGTCAACGTGAAAGAAGAAGACGGTTATCAACGCTCCCTGCTGGAACTTGCCGTTCGCAGTGGTGATGGAAACATGGTCAGCCTCCTTCTGGAGAGTGGAGCGGATACTGCGCACCCGGTGTTGCGTAGTAACTGGACGCGTTTGTTCACAAATGAAATTGAGATGTACACGGTTGTGGAACGGAGTCTGGGTGATTATGAGACCTATGGTCGAAACTGCGGTCTTCTCACCTATGCTATTTGTCTTGGCAATGTTCAGGTTGTGGATGCGCTTTTGAAACATGAGGCGATTCGCTCTATTTCAGGAAATGATGACTATGAACACACTGTTCCATCCAAAATCGAACTCACCAGCCGCAATTATTCCAGAGCCCAAAAGAGACAATATGTGCAAGATCGTTGTTATTCTCACAGACAAACACAGACGCCTCTGATCAGTGCTGTAAAAGCGGAGTCATACCCTGTTGTCAGGCGGTTGCTGCAGGAAAATGAGGTGCGGGCCTCAATAGAGGCGAAAAGCCAAAATGGTAGTACTGCTCTGGGAATTGCCGCGAGTACGGGTCGTGAAGACATGATTGAAGAATTGCTGGCAGCTGGCGCCCGCCCCGGGACAATAACGAACAATTGTGGCACCTTTTGCTGGTCTTGGTTGTTTTCAAACTCTCCCGAGACAAGCGCCAGGCGTGCTGGCCACGGGGCGGCTGCAGAGCGTATCAGGCAAGCTAAAGAAGAATATAAAAGAACAGAAAGAGACAGGCTGATGGACAAGCCTGTCACGTAGCTGATTGACTCCAGCCAGGGAGTGGCGCTCTCGCCAGTGATTTCATGCAGCAAGAGTGCCCCAGAATCTGACGACAGTTCACCACTGTTGCTTATATCCCTGGCTGCCCTTCCCCCCATCTAAATAAACCGGCTCAGCTCCATATTTATGGTGGTAGAAGCATCGCCATGTTCAGGGGCTGTCTACACTGAGTAAGCATGGATTTCTCAGGATGAGACAATTTTCCCAGGATTCTCAAGGACAAGTTCTCCAGGATAAGTCAATGTTCAAACGCCAGTTCGCAGCCACCATTATCTGCCTGACCACACCCCTGATATCGTTTGCCACAGAAAAGCAGGTTGATTCCCGCAAGCCGGACAAAGTGACTGTTAAAGAGACCCTGGACAGTAAGCAGGAAGGAAAACTGGTGGATATAACCGGTGTTATTATCCGCCAGGTAGGGCCAAATACAGTACTTATGCATGACGGCACTGGCGCAATAGAGGCCGATATCCCTGTAGAGCAGATTCCCCCTGGAGGTTTAAAACCCAACATAAAAATAAGAATACAAGGTGAAGTCGTCCGGGAGGGTGAAGGGGAAAAGGAAGTTGAAGCTAACCAGGCATTCTGGTCCTTCTGAGCCAGCCCACAGTTCTCACAGAAAAACACGGGGAAAAGGAGCGGGAATTTTCAGGCAAAAAATCCTATCCGGTTCTAGTATAAGCACCTGCCTGAACTTTCAACCTTGGCTATTACAGCCCTGCTCGATAAACCACACTGTTTCTCAGGCGCTGAGTATTGCAGCGAGATTGCCATGACTTTACCGCTATCCAGATTTTCTGTTGTCTATCTTTTAACGTTCCTTGCCGCTCTGCTTGTTGGGCAAAGAACTTACGCAGGTACAGGCGATGAATATTTACATATCCAGAAAACGACCAGACCGGGAACAGCAGAGCAACGTTACTTCGTATTAAAACAGACAGGCGAGGAGTTGAAAAAAGGCTACTCCATCGGCCCCTATATTGTACCTTCCTCAGACCTTGGTGACCCCGACAAACAGTACATACTGCAGTTCTCTACCGGGCATGAGCATGGAGGTATCACTGTTTCTCTGCAGCAGCATGAACCCCCGAAAGAAGAGGGTGAAGACGACAGAGCCGGGAGATACACCCCACTTATTGGCTTCCGTTTGTATGTAAATCCGGATGAAAGCCGCTACGTCCTTCAGTGGCTGGATAATAAAGGCGGAAGAATCAGGGAGGAAATACTTAAAAAAATAGCAGGCGATGCCACCCCTGCGCTGACTCTTCTTCGTGACTCTGACAATGATGCCGCCATGATGATAGATCCGTCAGTGGCTTTCTTTCTCCTGTTCAAAGAGCTGGGGGATAAACCTGAAGAAGGTGAAGCAGGTAATGCCGAGGATCAGCTTGTCCAGAAAATACAAGGATTGCACCTGCAACAATCCCCCCCTCCTGAAGATCTTCTTGTTCAGATTGATCAAGGCAATCCCCGTCTGGGCATATTTGAAAAAGGCGTTGGCGATGGTGCTGGTTCTCTGACTATCCCGGTTCAAAGCTTCCCAACCAACCTCAGGTCCTATGCTCAGACAATAACCCCACGCCTCCTCATGTCCCAGAGAAAATCTTCTCCGGAACCTGTAAAGCTGATGCTGCGTGAAGACTCCCCCGATAGAAGAGCATTCTCATCATCATTCTTTATCAGTGGTGCAGGAGAAACAACTGTCTGGCATAACAACAAAACCCTTACAGGAAGCATGTATTATCTGGAAATATCCGAAAGCACACCGGCGCCAAATCAATGGATCAGGGTCAGCCTGCGTAAAAAGAACAGATCAACAGTAGAACTTTCCTCTGAAACCCCTCTTAAAAAATCAGCCGTAGCCTTTCTGAACATTCTCGCCAATACCGGAAGGTACGAACTATATGATAAAGACGGCACTCTCCTCGCAAGCCAGGATGCCAATATGCTGACCCCCATTTTCAAGGATAAAGAGTTTATTAACCTGCTGAAAGGTTTTGACCCTGTTGCCGCAGTTAACGCCCTTGCGCCGGTCGCTTTTAAGGGGTCGGAAGCCATGCAGGAACGCCCTTATCAGCTTCAACCCAAAGATGTTTTTCAAATATTTCAGAAGACGTCCCACTTCCCAACAAAAGTTAAACAGCCTGATTTAGTGGCTCTTAGCCATACCCCGGTCAGATCTGGTTTAACAGTTGGCTTCCAAAGCTGGACGGGGCTCAACAACATAAACGTCAAAGCTTTTATTCACCCAAACAATCCGGAAAATGGCCTGACTATCCCCTCCATTTTGATCAGTAGTCCTGATGGCGCAGACAGGCTCTACCATTTTAACTTTGTCTCCAGCTCACCCAGCGAATACACAGTATTCATGTACAAAGGGTCGGAAGAGCCGACAACGGAATCAATTGCGGAGCGGCATTTAAAAAGGGATGTTTTTGGTATAAACCCTGGCTTTGAAGCAATGCTGAAAGTGGAACTCGGTGAAAATAATATTCAGGCCACACTTTATAATGCTGAAGGCGAACTCCAGAGCCAGCATCAAACAGATCAAATCGACTGGAACCCACGCAAAGACAGAATCAGCCTCCTTCCCGTAAGCCAGGGGAGTGAACGTACATGGCTCCCCGCCATTGGCACTTGTCTGAATATTCTGGCCGCGATACCGGCTGGACTGAATTATCCGCTGACCGATGACAGACTTCAGGCTATGTTTGTCAAACAAAAAAGCAGGCGCTTCAAGGACGAGGGGATTTTCTGGGGAGCTTTTACCAGTACGGAACCAAGATTTGAAGAAGCCATTCCCCCCGTACAGAAGCGACCTTGGATCAGAAGCGGAAAATGGGCGGTCAAACAAGCCTATAAAACTACCACTTCACCTTTAAGAATCGCATGGCAGCACCCATTTGTTTCCGGCGCTGCAGTGACAGCAGCAACGGGTTTTTACATACAGCAGTCAGATAGCACCCAATGGCTGGAGTCTTTCCTCAACAACGGCAGCGTTGTACTGAGTGATATAGTGGCCAGCACTCTGGCATCGAGCCTTTCAAACTCAGGCTCTTCGGGTACAAGCCCGGTAGTCGATTCTTCAACCACGACGTTCTCATTGAGTCCAACACTCACTCAGCCGTCACCATCAGCGGCCTGCCCTCCTCTTAATGCTTCTATTAATGCTTCTATTTCTTCAAAGCCCTAGAACGGGAATAAACCGGCAGGGCTGTCAATAGCCCTGCCCACGACACAGTAACCTGATAAAGGTCTTCATAATGATTGCTCGTCTTTTTCCAGGAACAGTATTTTTATTCTTCTTGTTATGTGTCCTGCTGGCAGCAACCCGGTGTTATTCAGAAGACCCGGATGTGTTGCAGGTGGATATCCAGGTTGAAGGAATAAATGGAGTCCAGCACTACAGCTATCCAGCCACAATCACTTCCCGGGCATCTCCGGAAAAATCATCCTTGAAAATGACTGTCGATTTTGAAACCGGGAAGAATCCCTACTATCTCCACATAACTCCCAGGGAACCGGCTGACAGAAGCAATAAAACCATTGTCGCCAGCCTTTACACCAGCGAGAAGAACCAACCGGCTTCCACCCCACTTTCAAGTTTGCTGATTACGCCGGAAAATAGACGGATTAAGGTAGAATGGACTGATTCAAAGCAGCGCCCCATCAGGACTGCCCACTGGAACGCCCCGGGAAATATAAAAAGCGTTGCAGTTGTTCACAAACCCGGTGATGCGCAGATTATCATCCAGCCCCTGGGGATTCTTGAAGCTCTGTTACCCTTTTCCCGCAGGATGCTCCGGACATCTAATCTTCCCGTAGTGTCTTTTGACAAGGATAAACAGCACGAGTTGCTGAATAAAATGTTCACACCTGTAAAAGCAGCCAGCTCAGACGCTGGAGAAATTCATGGTAACAGGCTTGTTTATAGAACAGATAAACCCTTTAATATTCCTTCCATTCCGGTTTTCAAACTCCGCTCCGGCTCAGCCTGGGCCCTGGCCTCGGTTCACGGCCCTACCGGTATCGAATTAGTCAGTACGCCATTCACTGTGCGCACACGCAATGAAGGACAACAACAGTATTTCTTAAATGTTCGCCAGGTTGATCAGGATATTGTTTTCCGCCTTCTTCCATTCCAGGCACTCAACTCCCAGGCAAGCCTTTATGTGGATACTGAAGGTGATGAGGTTTCCCTGCACTACGCTGAAGATAGCCGCTCCGAGATATTCAATAACGGTGAAAATCTAGGTTATGTTGAAGATATAACCCTGCCCGGCGATACTTCACAGCCTCTGGAAACACTGGCCCCGAAACTGGATGTTATCCCCATCATTAATATGTTGCTGAAAGCAAAAAGCGGATCTGTTGATCACAACGCTTCATTTTCGCTGACGACACCTTCCGGTTCAGTATATTCCGGCTCAGAACTCTCACAGGAACATATTGATTTACCCTTCCAGAACTCTGTTATACATACCCAGGCGGTTTATACGGGTAAAAATCCCCTGCATGGTATCAGTATTGGGCCACTGTTACTCAATCTTGGACAGGGTAACCGCCTCTATATTCTTAACTACTACCAGCATTCACCATCCTCCTTCACGGCTTCACTCTCCCTTGCTTCCGGATGGTCCCCCTTGCAGAATGCCGTCAAGCAACAGGTAATCCGTTCCCTGAATGGCACAAGTCCTGATACTGTGGCTTCCTTCCATGTTGATTTCAAAGAAGATGCTCTTATAACAAAAATCGTGGGCAAAGAGACATTCCAGGAGCATATCCCCTGGAGTAAAAACAGCCTGGAAAACACTCTGGGCATTTTCCCTCAATCAAAGGCTAAAATGGTCGTCAATCCTGCTGCCTGTCTCAGCCTGCTGATTGACGCAGTCACATTATCATCAGTAGAAATCGACAAACATCAGATAGAAGACCTGTTCATTCCCAACGTCAGGATGGGGAAAAAGCTGGAGCCGCCGGAAAGAAATCTTCAGACAATACCTCACTGGTACAGGCCTGGCCTGCGCCATGTGGCAGCATTCTCAAAGTTTCCACGCAAAGTGACAGGTAAAGTGGCAGCTTTGCCAGTCCGGGCAGTTAAAAGTAGTACCGAATATGCTTTGAACAACCCCCGCAGGACAGCAGCCATAACTTTATCACTGGCAGCAGTAACTGGTGCGGTACAGTTTATGAATCCGAGCCTGTTTCCTTCTGTTATTGAATCATCCTCAGCCATGGCTGGTAATGTAACAGCTTCGGCATGGAATATGGCTCAAGGGATTGTTATGCCCGTTGCAGAAACCGCTCAAGGCGCGTTGTACCAGGCAGCAGGGGTGGGGAAAGGAATTGTTTCCCCTGTCATTAATGGTGCCCACAGTATTATGACGGGTGCCTGGCAACTGGGTAAGGGAATGGTTGTTGGTTCTGGGAACATTACCGGGATAGTAACGTCTGCCACAGCTGACGGCACCAACATTTCAGCGACCGAAGCCATACTGAATGTCACAGCAGGAAACAAAACCCTATAAGGTTTATACGTCAAGGGGCTGATAACCTGTCAGCCCCATTCTTTCTTAAGGACATCTCTAATAGGCTCTCTTACAAGGTTGTCTTAAAAGAGAAAATAAAAGTTACAGCAGCAGGTTTTCCCATTCGGCATTAGGATCACCGAAAGCATAAAAGTCCGGGTTAATCAGGCTCTCTTTCTGGTTGTAACGAAGTGGCTGGAGGCTCGCATCCACAATCTTTCCTCCAGCAGCTTCCAAAATAGCCTGGGCGGCGGCTGTATCCCATTCACAGGTTGGCCCCCGCCGTGGGTATATATCCACACGACCTTCTGCCACAAGGCAGGTTTTCAGTGAACTGCCGGCAATGGTCAGGTGAACTTCAGAAAACCGCTGTTCAAAGCGTTCAACCAGATCCTTTAACTGTTCCCTGCCATGATGTCGGCTGACAGCAACATTTAACAAACCTTCCGGTGCGCAGGAGCGGGTCTGAATCTGTTCAGGTTGATGCCCTTCTTTCTGCCGCCAGGCACCGTGAAGGGACGGGCCACCATAATAAAACGCCCGGGATACGGGAATGTAAATCATACCCAAAACAGGGCGGCCGTCTTCTATCAGCGCAATATTAACGGAAAATTCATTGGTACGCCCAATAAATTCCTTGGTACCATCCAGAGGATCTACCAACCAGTAATGTTTCCACCGGCTGCGTTCCTCAAAAGACGGCAGTGTTCCTTCTTCCGAAAGCACCGGAAAACCCGCCTCCAGGAGTTCAAGTCCGTCAGTGATAATACGGTGGGCCTGACGATCCGCCTCTGTTACCGGAGAGCTGTCTTTTTTCCGGGTAACAGAAATCTTGTCCTCAGAATAAACGGCAAGAATGGCTTCTCCGGCCTTGAGACACAATTCCTTCAGGCTATCCACCAGAGCATTATCAATATTCATTCTGTTACTCCTGTCTCAACATATCGCGTACCAGATAGAGCGCAGCCATGGCCCGGGCTTCTGAAAAATCAGGGCGGGCAATCAACTCCGGCAGTTCATCGAAAGAAAAGATATGCACACCCAGCTCTTCCGGTTCATCTCCCTTCAAACGTTCTTCATACAAGTCCCGGGCCAGAACCACTTGCATACGGTGAGTCATATAATTCGGGGACAGGGTAAATTCAGTAATATGCTCCAGATGTCGTGCACCATAGCCGGCTTCTTCCTTTAACTCCCTGTTCGCACCATCAATAAGGTCTTCGCCAAATTCTACCAGTCCTTTGGGCAAAGAGAGCTGATAATCTTCGGTACCAGCCGCATACTCTTCGATCATCACAAACCGGTTATTTTCCAGTACCGGCACCACCATGACCGCCTGGTGTCCACCACCAAAGCCAGCCATCCGCTCATAAAGCCGCTCTACGCCATTGGAAAAACGCAGGCTTATCTGCTCAACTCGAAACAGTGCGCTGCGGGCAACTTCCTTGACACTCAGTATTTCCGGCATTTTTTTCATATTGCTCTTGTTCCCGTTCTCATAGAGTTAACGCGTCCGCCACTGAGCCCCTCAACAGGCTTGGGGACATTTATTATAAAACCCCTGATTTATTCCGTGCAGGTACTTTTTTTCCGCCCATTCAGGGTATATTTCCATAAACCGATTTTATGGACAGTACCACAATGTCTGATACTCCTATTATCTCCTGGCCTGATATTGATACTGTGTTGTTTGATATGGACGGCACCCTGCTGGATCTCCATTTCGACAGCTACTTCTGGAAACAGCTGGTGCCCGCCCGCTATGCAGAAACCAATGGCATCAGTTTTGATGAAGCCTGGGGATATATGTCACCCAGGCTGGATGCAGTCGCGGGTACCCTTGAATGGTACTGTTTTGATTTTTGGAGCCGTGAACTGGGGCTGGATATTGTCTCCATGAAACGGGAAATCACCCACAAAATACGCTTTCGCCCCCATGCCAGAGAGCTGCTGGAAGCTCTGCATAAATCCAATAAGAAAGTCGTTCTTATCACCAACAGCAGCCGGGATGGCCTGAATCTGAAAATTGAGATGCTGGACTTTGCCGGTTATTTTGACCAGATATTTTCCTCCCATGACTTCGGCCACCCCAAAGAGGACCAGGCGTTCTGGCACCACCTTGCCAAAGAATGTGAATTTGACCCTTCCCGTTCACTCTTTGTTGATGACAATATTGATATTCTCAGATCTGCCCGCACTTATGGCATATCCTATCTTCTGGCTATTCTGCGTCCTGACCTTTCGCTGCCCGGCGTCAATACTCAGGAGTTCGCTGCAGTTGATAATTTTGAGGCTCTGTTACCCGTACAATGAATAAGCGCAGCCAACAGGAACGCTCTGCCAGAGAGCAAAATACCGAAGAGAAAGTTCGTCTTGATAAATGGCTTTGGGCGGCCCGTTTTTATAAAACCCGCTCTGTCTCACGGGATGCCATTGAAGGAGGCAAGGTTCATGTGAACGGTCAGAGGGCCAAGCCCAGTAAAGATGCCCGTATCGGCGACACTATAGTGCTACGCCAGGGCTTTGATGAGAAAACTATCGTGATCAAGGCTCTCTCCGGTACCCGGCGCGGCGCTCCCGAAGCCCAACTGCTCTATCAGGAAACCGAAGACAGTGTTCAAAAGCGTGAAGAGGAAGCCGCCCATCGCAAAGCTGTAAGAGGTTCTTATCCGTTCTCCGACCGTCGCCCGGACAAAAAACAGCGACGGGATATCGAGCGTTTACGCCAACAGGACTTTGATACCTGATTATTAAATCTGGTTTGGAAACAGGGAACTCTTGCTCCCTTTATGGGGGCCGGGTGAGCCTGTAGCTCCTCTGACAAACCGGTTATGCTCCCGGCTCTAATGCAAACTATTGTTCTGGCAGCAAGGCTCCGGCCATAACAGCCCCGGGGGAATTTATTACCAGGCCAGGAACAAATTTGTCCACCAGTCGTGCCACTGTTTCCGGGTCTTCAATCATTGGCCCGTGACCTATCCCCTGCAAACGATGTATAGGAAGCTCCGGGCGCAATGCGTGAACGTAATCGGCACCGGCTATGCTCATCAACCGGTCATCTTCCCCCCAGATAAGCTGCGTGGGGACACGAATGGATCTGACAATATCTTCAAAGGACAACTTCCCGGACTGGATGTCTCTACGTGTTTCCAGCATGCCATTAATGACTCTCTCCAGTTCCGGGCAGTTGCGCAGATGCTCCCAGGCCAGTATGCGGGTTAAACCCAAAGGCAGCCATGGAAGGCGATTAGCGACAAAATGCAGTACGGCCTCAAAATCTTCGGCCTTGTTAATAATCAGGCGGTTATGGCCAGTCTGCAGCAGTTCCTGAAGAAAGGGCGTTAAATAGGAACTGTCGGAATGTGTAGGTTCTACCCCAGCAGGGGCGATCAAAGTAAGGCTTGCAATCCGGCCGGGATTCTCGCTGGCATAAAGGCCGGATGTCGTGGCTCCGGCAGACTGAGCAATAATATTGACCTTCCCAAGGTGCAGTTCATCCATAAATGCCCCCAGCCAGCGGACATTCTCCTCCACTCTGTAGGTTCTGTTCGGGTCACGACAACTTTGCCCATGGCCGGGCATATCCGGAATAACAAGATGATATTTGCGGCTCAGCCAGGGCACCATATACAACCAGGCTTCCCGGGCCAGCCCCACTCCATGGAGAAATACCAGGGTCGGCCCCTGGCCTTTCTCCAGATAGCGGGTCACGCAGCCATCTGCGATGACATCCCGATTGCTGAATCCATAATACGAAGCAACCACCTCACGCCCTGTATTAAATATTGCCTGGTTTACATGGTCTGATGCCTGCTGAACCTGGCTCCACACAGTAAATAACAGGGCTGAAAGCATAAGGCGGCTCCCCCGAACATCCCGAAAACAACAGCCGCTCAGTGTAGTACAGGAGTTCCTGAATATCAGAACCTCTCACTCCCTTTATATGGATTTTGTTGGCCGGGTGAATCTTGTTCCTGAGGTCGTGGCCGATCGCCTTTGGGTGAAAGATTCCCTGATTGATGAAGAACAAAGGCAGAGAGAAGTCAAACAGGAGCTGACATGAAGCCCCGGTTTTCAAAGTGGTTTGGGTTTAAAAGATCGTAAGGGGTTCTTCGTCCAGCGCGGCCATCTGTTCCCGCAACTCCAGAATATGGTCAGACCAGTAACGTTCACTGTTAAACCATGGGAATGCGATGGGAAATGCCGGATCACTCCAGCGGCGGGCCAGCCAGGCGCTGTAATTCATCAGGCGCAGGGTACGCAGGTATTCGACCAGGTTCAGTTCGGCCGGATTAAAGTCATGGAATTCGTTGTAACCATCCATCAGTTCTGAGAGCTGGGCCATGCGACTGTTGCGGTTGCCGGAGAGGAACATCCACAAGTCCTGGATAGCCGGACCGTTGATGCAGTCATCAAAGTCTACAAAGTGGAACATGTCATCCCGCCACAGGATATTGCCTACATGGCAGTCACCGTGGAGGCGAATCATTTCAGGATTATTAGCCTCGTCGATAACTTCAAGCTTCTCAATAAGGTCACGGGACAGGGTTTCGTACGCAGGTATCAGTGTTGGAGGAATAATATCGTTCTCCAATAGATAGGCGGCGCTGTCTTTGGCGTAATGTTGCAGGGAGATTTCTGTTCGGTAACTGAATGTGCGGGTGGAACCGGCTTTATGGATACGACCCATCAGCTGCCCGAGGCTGAACAGGTGATCCATATTATCCAGCTCCGGCGCATGGCCGCCCTTGCGTGTATAGACGCTGAACATAAAACCGTTGAAGTCGTGCAGCGTTTTTCCGTTGCCCTGTACCTTTGGAGGTATAACCGAAATATCCAGGGCCTCCAGCTCAAGGGCGAAGGCGTGTTCTTCCAGAATCTGCTCCCGGCTCCAGCGTCCGGGTCTGTAGAACTTCACTATGACCGGAACATCATCTTCAATCCCGACCTGGTACACCCGGTTTTCATAGCTGTTCAGGGCGAGAATGCGGACATCACTCATATAGCCCAGTGATTCGACAGCATCGATGACTGTATCCGGGGTCAGGGTGTCGTAAGGGTGCTGGGCTGAAGATGTCATTGGCGACTCCGGAGTAAAGTCTGCCTATTGTAGGGAGCAAGCGTCCGGTCTTCACGCAGAAATTACCTGAGACCGGATTGTTATATTCATCAAGGCGGTTTCACTATCGGGGCGGAGTGCGGGCCAGACACCAGATATCAACCCGTTCAACCCCGCTGCTCTTGAGCAGTTTGCTGAGTTCTTCGGCAGTTGCGCCCGTAGTCATGACATCATCGACCACTGCGACATGGCGGTATTTCAGAGGTTTTTTCAGGGAAAAGGCATGGCGCAGATTTGTCTGTCGATCTCGGGAGGAAAGTCCCTTCTGTGCAGGGGTATAGCGGGTACGGTGAACATGGCGGTGCAAAACAGGAATACCGATTTTCCGGGAGAGCTGGCGGGCGATCAATGCGGCCTGGTTAAACCCCCTCACCCTTAGTCGCCACCAGTGCAGAGGCACGGGAACAATGGCTTCCGGCCATGGGTTGCTGTTAAAAGAACTGCTGTTATAAGAATTGCTGAAAGAGTCATCAGAATAGTGATCCTGTAAAGCGCTTATCAGGTGTTGCACAAGGGGACGAAGGAACACCAACCGGCCTGCGTACTTGATACGGCCCATCATCTCGGAAACCGGGTGGGCATAGAGGAGCGGGGCTATACAGCAGTGGAAACGGTCAGGATTTTGCTGGCAGCGTTTGCAAAGCAGGGCATCCGAAGTTGGCAGGGGTTCCTGACACTGCTGACAGCACCATTCCGGCGTGGGAAGCTTCGAGAGGCAGTTGTCGCATACTCCTGAAGCGGGTGAACAGATATCATGGCATAGCAGGCACGCTGCTATCTTTTTCTGGTTAAAAAGCAGCCAAAGGTAAACCTTGCCTGTTTCTGTCAGTTGACTGAAGTGCTTCATCGGGTATTATCGAGAAAGTTATCACCTGTTCAGAAATATCCGGTCACTCAGGACCGGAGCAAAAGAAGCCTGAAGACCATGACCCAGAATGTCTCTGTTCGCCACAATTGGACTGTTTTTGAAGTGGAAGAGCTTTTTGCTCTGCCCTTCAATGACCTGATGTTTCGTGCGCAAACCATACACCGCCAGAACTTCGATCCGAATCAGGTGCAGGTTAGTACACTGCTGTCCATTAAAACCGGGGCCTGCCCGGAAGACTGCAAGTACTGCCCCCAGAGCGGTCATTACAATACCGGTCTTGAGAAAGAAAAGCTGATGGAAGTGCAGCGGGTTCTGGACAAAGCCAAGCAGGCGAAGAGTATTGGTTCTACCCGCTTCTGCATGGGCGCGGCCTGGAAAAACCCGCCGGAAAAAGACTTTCCCTATGTTCTGGAGATGGTGAAGGGTGTTAGGGAACTGGGTCTGGAAACCTGCATGACCCTGGGCAAGCTCACCAAAAAGCAGACTGAACAACTGGCTGAAGCAGGTCTCGATTACTACAACCACAACCTCGACACATCCCCCGAATTCTACGGCAACATTATCACCACCCGAACCTACTCTGACCGTCTCGAGACTCTGGCCCACGTCCGTGATTCCGGCATGAAAATCTGCAGCGGCGGTATTGTTGGCCTTGGTGAAACCACCCGTGACCGTGCCGGACTGCTGGTGAATCTGGCCACTCTGGATGTGCACCCGGAAAGTGTGCCCATCAACATGCTGGTAAAGGTTGATGGTACGCCCCTGGACAGCATTGATGATGTTGAGCCTTTTGATTTTATCCGTTGCATAGCTGTTGCCCGTATTCTTATGCCTGAATCCCATGTCCGTCTCTCCGCCGGCCGTGAAGAGATGAACGAACAGATGCAGGCCCTGGCCTTTATGGCTGGGGCCAACTCTATTTTCTACGGTGAATGTCTGCTGACCACGCCCAATCCCGAAGCCAATAAGGATCGGGAGCTGTTTGATAAGCTGGGCATTAAGCCTGAGCGCGGCGTTGTGAAGCAGGACGACGAAGAGCAGCAGGCTGAACTTCTGGAGCAGGTGCAAAAGAGACAGGACGAAAGCCTGTTTGTTGATGCCGCCGTATGAGTGCGTTTGATCTGGAGTCTGCCCTGGCTGAACGCCGGGCAGACAGCCTGTACCGGGAGCGCCGTACCCTGGAAAGCCCCCAGGAACCGGTGATGACTGTGGATGGTCAGCAAAAGCTGGCGTTTTGCAGCAATGATTATCTTGGGCTGGCGAATCATCCTGAAGTTGTTGCCAGTTTCAAGAAGGCTGCTAATGAGTATGGCCTCGGTGGTGGTGCGTCTCATCTGGTGATAGGACACAGCCGTGCCCATCAGCAACTGGAAGAAGAGCTGGCGGCTTTTACTGACCGTGAGCGTGCATTGCTGTTTTCCACAGGCTATATGGCCAACCTGGGTGTGATCAGCGCCCTGTTGGGTAAAAGTGATGGCGTGTTTCAGGACCGCCTGAACCATGCTTCTCTTCTGGATGCCGGACATCTTTCCGGTGCCCGTTTTCAGCGTTATCTTCACAACGATCCGGAAAGTCTTGAACTGAAACTGTCCCGCGCTGAAGCCCGTCGCAAGCTGGTTGTGACTGACGGGGTGTTCAGTATGGACGGCAATATTGCTCCCCTGAGAGAGCTTTCACAGGTTGCCGCCAGACACGATGCCTGGCTGATGGTGGACGATGCCCATGGTTTTGGCACTGTTGGTCAGGGAGGGCGTGGCGTTGCCGATCTGTTTGCTATGAACACCGCAGATTTGCCTGTGCTGGTGGGAACCCTGGGCAAAGCTTTTGGTACAGCCGGTGCTTTTGTTGCGGGGAGCGAGGCATTGATCGAAACCCTGATCCAGTTCTCCCGCACCTATATTTACACAACGTCTCTGCCGCCGGCTGTGGCTGCCGCCACGCTGACCAGTCTTCGCTTGCTGGAGAAAGAAGACTGGCGTCGTGAACGGCTGGCAGTTCTGATTGCCCGTTTCCGCTCCGGTGCTGAACAGTTGGGTTTAGCCCTGATGGATTCCAGCACGCCGATTCAGCCCATTCTTGTGGGCAGCGCAGATAAGGCTATGGCCATGAGCGCAGGGCTGGCGGAAAAAGGAATTCTGGTCACAGCGATTCGTCCGCCTACCGTGCCGAAGGACACAGCTCGTCTGCGGGTAACTTTCAGTGCCAGCCATACGAAAGAGCAGGTTGATCAGCTGCTGAATGCACTGGAGGCATTACGATGAAATCGGAAGTTAAACAGGTGCTGCTGGTCTCCGGCTGGGCAATGTCGCCAAATATTCTTGATGGGCTTGCTGAGCAGGTTAGAGAGCTGGGTTATTCCGTAAGTGTGATGGCATTGTCGGATGCTGATGGAGAGTCCTGGGAAGATCTGTTTCAGTCCATAGACTCCCATTTGAATGACAAACCCACTGTACTGGTGGGCTGGTCCCTCGGAGGTAATACCTGTGTGCGTTTTTCCACACAGTATCCTGAAAAGATTGCCGGAGTCATCACCCTTGGCAGTACACCCTGTTTTGTTGCTGCGGATGACTGGCCTGAAGGCCGGCCACCGGAAGCTTATAAAGAGTTTGCCGACAGCGCCGCCCAGGATATGGCATTAACCCTCAAAGGGTTTGTACCGGTCTGTGCCAGAGGCAGTGAGAACCCGAAAGGTGCAATTCGTGCACTGCGGTCGTCTGCCAAAGCAGCTCTGGAAACAGATACAGACTGGCGCGAGTTGTTGAACAGATTGGCAGAAGATGCCCGGGATCTTTGGCCACAGGTGCAATGCGAGGTTGAACACTTTGTTGCTGATCAGGACCCGCTGGCGGTTTACGACAGCCTTAAACAGTTATTGCCTCAACAGAGGGTGACATCTGTATCCGGCAGTCATGCCTTCTTTCTGGATAACCCAGAGACGGTTATCCGCTGTGTCCACAGGATGTGTGGGGGAGATGCATGAGCGGGGATGTCGTTATGTTATCTCAGCCAGTAACGGCTGAACCTGCAGAGATTAAACCGGATAAACGTCGTATAGCGGAAACCTTTGGCAAAGCTGCCAGCACTTATGATGCTGTCGCAACGTTGCAGCAGCGGGTAGCAGGAAAGGCACGCCTGGGCTTGCCGGAACTGGAGCCTGAAGCTGCCATTCTGGATATGGGTTGCGGTACAGGCAATGAAACCCGAGCGCTGGTTGAACGTTATCCAAGCGGGAATATCACTGGCCTTGACCTTTCCGAAGGCATGCTGGACTGGGCCAGGCAGAGACCGGAACTGGCCGGGTGTCGCTGGTCTGTGGGGGATATTGAAGAACTGCCTTTCTCTGATAGTGAGTTTAATCTGGTATTTTCCAGCCTGGCGATTCAATGGTGTGAATCCCTTTCTGAGGTAATAAATCAGGTCAATAGGGTGTTAAAGCCCGGCGGCTGGTTTGTTTTCTCAACTTTGGCGGCAGGCAGCCTCCATGAACTGAATACCGCATGGCAGGTGGTTGACGATAATGTTCATGTGAACAGTTATGAAAGTTTTGAACGGCAGCAACAGAGAGCCCAGACTTCTGAACTGTCAGTTGTTTCCCTGCGCCAGCATACAGAGACCCTTTATTATCCTTCCGTAATCAGCCTGCTGGGGGAAATGAAGGCTCTCGGTGCCAATACGGTTATTGAGAATCAAAACCGTGGATTGGCCGGACGCAAAATGCTTTCCCGGTTAATGGAAGGTTATCAGCCCTTCCAGACAGACAATGGCCTGCCCGCCAGCTATCAGGTGATTTACGGGGTTATGCGTAAGCCGCGTTAACATCGCCGCCAGTCTGACAAACAAATCAAAAACCTGTTATCCCTCCCGCCACTCAAAGCTCCGAATAACCTTTTTTCGGAGCTTCGCATATGGCATCACCAATACCATCTTTCCCTGCTTTTCCGGGTAGTTCTCTGGCTGACGCTGGAGGTTCTTCGCAGGAATCCCCACAGCTTCTCACTGGTACTAATGAACCGGGAAAGTTATTGCCAACAGAGGGACAGGTGCTCCGAAAGCCTCTGGGGGGAAGGGCTGTCGCCGTTCAGGCGGAAAAACCACTAATAGAGTATGTCGATGAAAGCTTCTGGATGGGCAAGGAAGAACTTGAACTTCATCTGCCCCGCATTCTGAAAGCTTCTGACGATCAGGGGAACTCCGCGCGTATAGGGGAAATAACCATTATCAGGCTCAGCGAACAGGGAGTGGGTTCGGCTATATATCGGGTGTTCTGGCCGGGTAGAACTCCCTTTATATTAAAACTTCAGAAATCAGGCAAAGATCCGGAATATGCTTCTATTTTAGAAAGGGAAATTGAATCTGAGAGTGAAATGCTTCAAAAACTTAAGAAAAGCGAGCATATCATCACTCTCTATGCCACTGGTGTGTGGAAGAAAAAGCGCTGGCTGTTTCTGGAAGCAGGGAAGACAGATTTGTTTAATTATACCCCCCTGGGTGGCTGGACGCTAATCAGGAATGGGTATCTGGCATGTGCCCGGGATGTTGTCGGAGCAGTAAAAGAAATGCATGAACAGGGAATGCTGCACAGGGATCTTAAACCGGAGAATTTTGTTGTCTGTGACAACACCATGAAGCTTATCGACTTTGGTTCCGCTATAGACAGACTGGAAATTGAAGAATTGGACGCTAGAAGAGGAACTAAGGATTTTATGCCGCCGGAATGTCTTGTATCTCTGGATAGTAAGGATGCGAAGCTGAGGTGGTCGGTTAAATCTGATATCTGGGCTGTGGGAAAGATACTTCTTGAAGCTCTGGGGGTAATAGAGGATGAAGATTGCCTTGCTTGTTCTGGTGGCGATGAAATCAAAAGAATGACACTGGAACAGCTTTATGAGCGTTATAAAACTTCCATTGTGCGTGGGGTAAACCTTGCTGCCTGGGTGTTCAGATTAACGGGAAAGACATTTGATGAATTTATGCTTTCTCCTGTTCCGGTTTCTCCAGAAAACCTGGATACTTCTACCCTCTGGCGGCCATGGTGCGCTGTAATTGCCCTTGCCTGCCATCGAGAAAACCCCGCTCATCGGCCGGATGCTGCGACCTTATGTCAATGGTTGGGGAAATAAACGGATTTTCCTGGCGCGACAGCCAGCACATGCAGAGGTGAGGAAACGGAAGAGTGGCTGCTGTACACTCCTCTGACACTCCTAAAATTGCTGTGTTGATAGGGAAACCATGAAGAAAACGCTGTTCGTGACCGGTACCGATACTGATGCTGGAAAAACGGTTATTTCCTGTGGTTTGCTGGCCCGTGCCAGAATGGATGGACTGATAACCGCTGCCATCAAACCCATCGCTTCTGGCTGTGAAATGACCGAACAGGGATTACGCAACAGTGATGCCCTGGCCCTGCAGCAGGCCGCGACCATGGAGCTTCCCTACGAACAGGTTAACCCTGTTGCCATGGAACCGGCGATTGCCCCCCATATCGCCCTTCAGGAAAGTAAGCGACGGGTGACAGTCGACCAGCTGGCCGGTTACTGCCGTGGTGTGATGATGCGTGGTGCTAATCTGACTTTGATTGAAGGTGCCGGTGGCTGGCGTGTTCCCCTTTCTTCACGGGAGATGTATTCCAGTGTGCCAAAACAGCTTAACGCCGGCGTCGTGCTGGTTGTAGGTATGAAGCTGGGATGTATTAACCATGCGGTATTAACGGCAGAAGCTATTTTAAGGGATGGGCTGAGGCTGGTTGGCTGGGTGGCAAACAGGGCTGAATCCGAGATGAGCCATTACGATGAGAATCTGGCGACCCTGAAAAACCTGCTGCCGGCTCCCTGTTTCGGAGATGTTCCCCATCTTGATAATCCTGAAGCGGATGAAGTTGCAAAATATCTCAGCTTCACGACGAACTGAAAGGAGATTCTCTGTGTTGTCTTATGTAAAAGCCTGTCTGGTTATCGCTGGCATAATCATGATTATGGGCTGTGTACAGATTGAAAAAACACCCGAGGCGTCCGAACACTGGACAGTAAAAAATGGCCAGAAGGATATTGAACAGGCTATAGAACTGTCTGAGCAGGGGGTGATTCGGGATTTACGCATTACCCGCTCCCTTCTTCCTGCCCAGATTTCTGCCTCTGGTCCTGAAGCGGTGCTGGGGTGTTTGTCTGAGGGGGGCATCTGGCTGGAACCGTATCAGGAATGCGAATATATTTCGGCGTCGGCCTGCCAAACCCTTGGAGGGGAATTTGATGAGTGTGCATCTCCCTGCCGACATGATCCCGAGGCCGAAGTCTGCATTATGATGTGTGTACCGGTTTGTGAGTTTAACCCCTGATCTATTTTATCCGCGGGTCAGAAATGGCCCGTTGTGCTGTTTCCCCTTTCCCCCTCTATCTGTGAATTCTTCCTGTTGTATAGAGCTAAATCCGGTTTTTTCGCAGGAGTTTGGCGTTAAATCCAACAGATTCCCAGGCTGCGTCGATAGGTGTAGATGCAAAAATCTTTTAGCCAGCCCTTGACACTTCAGGGACTCATACGTAAGTTTCAAACGCATGTTTTAATCCCTGCCTATACTCCCTGATAAGAGAGAAATAGATGCAAGGGAACAGCTGCCACTCAGACCGGCAAGTCAGAATCATAAATAAAGAGGTCACCAGCCATGCCAGAATATAAGGCCCCCCTACGTGACATCCGCTTTGTTCGCGATGAAGTTCTGGGTTATCAGGAGCACTACGCCACTCTGCCAGGTGCTGAAGAAGCCACTCCCGATATGATTGATGCCATCCTAGAAGAGGGTGCCAAGTTCTGCGAGCAGGTACTGTCCCCCCTGAACCGTGTGGGTGATGAAGAGGGCTGTACCTGGTCTGAAGACGGCGTGAAGACTCCCACCGGTTTTAAAGAAGCCTATCAGCAGTATGTTGAAGGCGGCTGGGCTTCTCTGGCGCACGACGTAGAAGTTGGCGGCCAGGGCCTGCCTGAGTCCCTGAATCTGGTAATGAGCGAAATGATTGGTGAGGCTAACTGGTCCTGGGGCATGTATCCCGGCCTGAGCCACGGTGCCATGAACACTCTGCATGCTCACGGTACTCAGGAGCAGAAAGACACCTACCTGACCAAACTGGTAACCGGTGAGTGGACCGGTACCATGTGTCTGACCGAGCCTCACTGCGGTACTGACCTGGGTATGCTGCGCACCAAGGCCGAGCCCCAGGCTGACGGTTCCTATGCGGTAACCGGTACCAAGATCTTCATCTCTGCCGGTGAGCATGATATGGCCGAAAACATCGTCCACATTGTACTGGCCCGCCTGCCAGACGCTCCTGCCGGTACCAAGGGTATCTCCCTGTTTATCGTACCCAAGCAGCTGCCCAACGAAGATGGCTCTGCCGGTGACCGTAACACTGTTTCCTGTGGCTCCATCGAACACAAGATGGGTATCCACGGTAATTCCACCTGCGTCATGAACTTTGACAGCGCTAAAGGCTTCCTGATCGGTGCTCCCAATAAAGGCTTGAACTGCATGTTCACCTTTATGAACACCGCACGTCTGGGGACTGGTATGCAGGGTCTGGCCCACGCAGAAATCGCTCATCAGGGCGCGCTGACTTATGCCCGTGATCGTCTGCAGATGCGCTCCCTGACTGGCCCGAAGAACCCTGAAGGTCCGGCTGACCCGATTATCGTTCACCCGGACGTGCGTCGTATGCTGCTGACCATTAAGTCCTTCTCCGAAGGTAACCGTGCTCTGGCATATTACGCTGCCAAGCTGGTTGACAAGGTTCACAGCGCCGCTGACGAAGAAGAGCGCAAAGCAGCAGATGCCATGCTGGGCTTCCTGACTCCGATCATCAAAGCTTTCATGACCGAAACTGGTTACGAAGCCGCCAATCACGGTGTGCAGTGCTACGGTGGCCACGGCTTTATCAGCGAGTGGGGAATGGAGCAGAACGTACGTGACTGCCGTATTGCCCTGTTGTACGAAGGAACCACTGGTATTCAGGCACTCGATCTGCTGGGTCGCAAGGTACTGATGAGCCAGGGCGAATCCCTGAAAGGCTTCACCAAGATTGTTCACAAGTTCTGCAAGACTAACGCAGACAACGAAGCCCTGAGCGCTTATGTGCCCAAGCTGGCTGAACTGAACAAAGAGTGGGGCGACATCACTATGAAGGTGGGCATGAAGGCCATGCAGAACCGTGAAGAGGTTGGTGCAGCTTCTGTAGACTATCTGATGTACTCCGGTTACGTGGTTCTGGCTTACTTCTGGGCCGATATGGCTCGCGTTGCCAAAGAGAAGCTGGATGCCGGCACCTCTGAAGAAGGCTTCTACACTGCCAAGCTTCAGACAGCTGACTTCTACTTCCAGAAGATTCTGCCCCGTACTCTGATGCACAAAGCCTGCATCGAAGCCGGTGCTGACAGTGTGATGGCTATGGAAGAAGCTAACTTCGGTTAATCTTCCTGCCGGCACGATGTAACACTCTCTTGTTACTCTCTTTTAACGGGCTCTTCGGAGCCCGTTTTTTATTGCCTGCCGTTTGGTGTCGGTTATCTACACTTCTCTATCACTTCTGTCGTATATGTGAATGAAGAGGTATTCCATGTTGCCAAGAATATTGTGTGTTTCGGTGTTGGCAGGTGTTTGCTCGTCCCTTTCCAGCCTGGCTTTCGGTGGTTGCGCGGAAGCCAGTTGTGGTTCTTTTGATGATCCGGGGATGCTGGTTCACTGCTGCAAGTTTACTGACTCTGTAAAGCCGTACTGGTCGCTGGAAGCCTGCAAAAATGTGCCGGGTTTGGAAGATTATGATGACTGCGATGATAGCGATACTGTAGTTGCTTATGGTTCTTCAACCAGCATTTATACCTTGTGTCGCGCAGAACAACCTGTTTACAGGAAGTGCCAGTCATCTGATGAATAAAACCGTGATACGCCAGTTTTTCTGTTCCTATGGTAGGGTTGGTCCAACACTTTTATCAGCAGCAGAAAGAGGGAGCTAGCCGTGAACAGCCATGAAGTGGATTTTCGGATTATCGGCCATGATATGCAGATGGTCGAAGTGGAACTTGATCCCCAGGAAACCGTGATTGCAGAAGCCGGTGCGATGACCTGGATGGACCAGGATATCCAGTATGAAACAAAAATGGGTGATGGCTCCAATGCGGATCAGGGTTTCTTTGGCAAGCTCTGGGGTGTCGGCAAGCGTGCTATGACCGGCGAATCTCTGTTTATGACCCACTTCAGCAATCATGGCTCAGGCAAACAGAAAGTGGCTTTTTCGGCACCTTATCCCGGTTCTATCGTTCCTGTTGACCTGGCAGAATGCGGTGGTCGTATAAACTGTCAGAAAGACGCGTTCCTCTGCGCTGCTCTGGGCACAAAGCTGGATATCGCTTTCAGCCAGAAAATCGGGGCTGGTTTCTTTGGCGGTGAAGGTTTTATCCTTCAAAGCCTGGAAGGGGATGGTAAAGCGTTTGTACATGCTGGAGGCACGGTACAGCGCCGGGAGCTGAATGGGGAGACTATTCGTCTGGATACCGGCTGTCTGGTGGCCTTCTCTGGCGGTATTGAGTACGACATTGAGATGACCAGAGGCTTAAAGAGCATGGTCTTTGGCGGTGAGGGTATGGTGATGGCGACTCTTCGGGGAACCGGCAGTGTCTGGATTCAGAGTCTGCCTTTTGCGCGTCTGGCAGATCGTATCGCTGGTGTAATTGCTAACAACTATCGTACTGGTGAAGGGGACAGTTGAGAAGAGGCTCACTGATCAGTTATGGGAGGGAAGTAATGATTGCCGAACGGGATCAGCAACATTTTTGTAGTGGAGAGGCATCTGAGAAGGCTGGTGGCTCAGTTGCCTCTCTATCTCGCTGGATACGGGGCGATATTGCAGGTTGTCAGCAATATCTGCCAGGGCTTCCAGCATGGGGACGGTCAGAGAGTTGAGCTGCTGACGAAGTTCGGAGAGACGCTGTTCCGCTTCAGCAATAGATAAAGCCGCCTCCTTGTGAACCTGTTTCTGCAGGCGTCTGGCTGCTTCAAACTGGCCTTTCATAAACTTCGTGGCCAGGGTTTCGGACAGACCGGTTATCCTGGCCGTGTTCATGGCTGACTTAAGCTCAGCATCTTCCCACTGTGGATCAGATACAGGTATTCCCAGAGTCTTTTTCACCCGGGCTATTTCAGGTATCAGGGCCAGGCGCTGGTTTATCGTTGTCAGCAGGTAAGAGATTTTGCTGCGTATGGCGGTATCGGATAGTTCCAGGTGCTGCTTTTTTAAGTCCTGAAGGGCGTTAATATTGGCTGATGGCTGGGCCGGCGCAGGGGGATTCCGGTATTCAGAGTCTGCCAGCAGCAGAATACTGGCTGGGGTCACGCTTCCCGCTGAGTAAGATGAAATCTGGTTATCCATAACACCACCTGCATTGGTCTGATGCAGGTGGTTTCGGCTCTGGGGAGAACTTCTGAAGCATTTTTTGAGGGCTGCCTTAAAGCTGTTTCTGCCAGTAGCTGACGTCCAGCCATTGATCAGATTTAAATCCGATTCGCTCGAAATGACCGACTTTTTTAAAGCCAAATTTCTTGTGGAGGCGATCGCTTCCGGGATTGGGTATGGTAACGACGCCGATAGCCGTGGTGAAGCCCCGCTCAGCCAGCTGATCAAGCAGAGCGGTATACAAAGCAGAGCCAAGACCACGGCTCTGGGTTTCAGGGTCAATATAGATGCTTGTCTCGCAGCTATGGCGATAAGCTGAACGGTCTTTCCAGGTGTTGGCATACGCATAACCGATAACCTTGCTCTCTTCCTCAGCGACCAGACAGGGATGTCGAATGGTGACCTTATTGATCCGTTCGGCCATCTGCTGTTCGCTCAGAGGCTGTTCTTCAAAAGTGCTGGTGGAGTGCTCAATATAGTGGTTATAAATTTTTGTGATGGCCGGAATATCCTTCGGCTGTAAGGGTCTGACTGGCATAACATCTCCGATAAAACATGAGCGAGTGCAGTTTTCTTTTGTGGTTTTCTGTCCCAGTGGAGTATGCCAGACTCTCCCCCCACAGGGGGATTGTATTTATGATTGATGTAAACGAAGAACTGACAACGGCTGAAAAACTGAACCTGGAAACAGCTAAAATTCCCTGGGAAGAACTGCAACGTCTGTTTGCCCGTGGTGTAGTGGTGGTTGTCGCGCCAGAACTGGATCTGGTGACCGTAAGCAGTGCCTTTGTGGATGATAAGACTGCTGACGTAAAAGCCTGGATGGAAAGCGGGCAGTTACGGCGGGCTACCGATGATGATGCCCGTAAATGGAATGAACAGAGCGCTTCTGTATGGGCTGTTGCGGCCGCGCCCTGGGTGCTGGTTCAGGATAAATAATTCAGAGTAAATAAACTGGCTGGTCAGGGAAAAGACCAGCCAAAGGCGATTTCCTGAAGATTTATGCCATCGTTCTCTTTATGCAGTCGGGCGTTTGAGTAGTGGAATACCCGCAGCATAACCTGGAACTGCTGCCTTTCACCGAACAGAAAGCCAAAACCTATACGATCTTCAAACTGCATACGCATACCGACATCGACGGGATCATTGTTGTTAGCTCTTAGAACGCTGTCTGAAAGCAGGGCAACACCGATGCCCGCTTCCGCAAAGGGAGTAAAACTCCCGAACCAGGGCGTTTTTCGGGTTATACGAAATACCGGGGAAAAGGCCAGGGCGGAGACAGCGCTTTCACCCCGGACGCTAACATCAGGCCCTTTGGACAGGTTGTTCTTCCAGTGGTTGGCAGAAAGATCAAAGTAACCGCCGATATACCAGTTCTCTTCGTTAAACCAGCGGTCTTCCCATGGGCTGGTGAGTGAGACTCTGTAACTTGTCAGATGGGCTTTGCTGCTGAAGTCCCTGCCGCCAGAAATCACCATGCCATCAAACCATTGCGCCTGGCTGAAAGATGTGAGGTTGATAAGGGCAAGGAAGAGTAATGTTTTGAAAGATAGCCGGGTCATTTATCAGCCTTTTGTCCTTATTTAAGCTGAATAAATGATCGGCGTAGGGAGTGATTTCTGGAGTTAGGTGAATAGCCGCCGGTAGGGATGGCTATCGTCAGGTTCACGATTAAGCATCCAGAGAGGAAGCAGGTTCTGGTCAAGCCAGGATTTCAGCATCAGCCACAAAATTTTCACACGTCACTCCTTCGACGGTCAGACAGAATTCAAGGCGGAGCTTTTACTGTAAACCGGGTAGCTGGGGTTGGCCAGAATTTAACCAGTCATAACTGCAGAAACACTCAGGGTTTCGATTGAAGAATAAAAACAGGCATGGAGTCATAATCTTTTTTTGAACGGGTTAAACGATCGTTTGAAAGTTGTTAATTTATGCGTATCATCACGTAACAAAACGTAAAGAGCGGCTACGGGCTTACCCTTAAAGTAACCTTAAAGCGGCCTTGCCAGATGACAAACAATCAGAGGTAAATCATGGCGGAATACAGTGCTCCGTTGAGAGACATGCGCTTTGTTTTAAACGAAGTGTTCCAGGCCGGCGAACTCTGGGCGTCCCTGCCCGGCCTGTCAGAGGTTGTAGACCCGGATACCGCCGATGCCATTCTTGAGGAAGGTGCCAAACTGACTAGCCGGGAGCTGGCTCCCCTGAATCGCTCCGGGGACGAAGAAGGTGCTACCTGGAATGATGGTGTTGTAACCACGCCCCAGGGGTTTAAAGAAGCTTTTGCTACTTATGCCGAAGGTGGCTGGGTTGGTCTTGGGGGAAATCCTGAGTTCGGCGGCATGGGTATGCCCAAGATGCTCTCTGTACAGTTTGAAGAAATGATGTACAGTGCCAACAACTCTTTTGCCCTGTATCCAACGCTTACCGCCGGTGCCTGTCTCGCCATTAATGCCCATGCCACAGAAGAGCTGAAAGAGGCTTATCTGCCCAATATGTATTCGGGTGTGTGGTCCGGTTCCATGTGTCTGACGGAACCCCATTCCGGTACCGATCTGGGCATTATCCGTACTAAGGCTGAACTCCAGGGCGATGGTTCCTATGTCCTTACCGGTACCAAGATTTTTATCACCGGTGGTGAGCATGACCTGAACGAAAATATTATCCATCTGGTGCTGGGCAAATTGCCGGATGCACCGGCAGGCCCCCGTGGAATCTCCCTGTTCCTGGTTCCTAAAGTGCTGGTAAATGAGGATGGCTCGCTGGGTGATAGGAATACCCTGAGTTGCGGTTCTATTGAACACAAGATGGGTATCAAAGCCTCCGCTACCTGTGTGATGAACTTTGATGGTGCTAAAGGGTATCTGGTGGGCGAGCTGAACAAGGGCCTGGCGGCCATGTTTACCATGATGAACTACGAGCGTCTGTCCATCGGTATTCAGGGGCTGGGCTGTTCTGAGATGACCTATCAGAACGCCGTTGAATATGCGAAAGAACGTTTGCAGAGCCGTGCCGCAACTGGCCCCGCAGAGCCGGATAGAGTGGCTGATCCGATCATCGTACATCCGGATGTACGCCGGATGCTGCTGAATATCAAAGCCACCACAGAAGCCGGTCGCGCTTTCTCCACTTACGTGGGTATGCAGCTTGATCTGGCCAGGTACAGTGAAGATGAAGCGGTGCGGACAAAAGCGGAAGGTCTGGTGGCGCTGTTAACACCGGTGGCCAAAGCCTTCTTTACCGACCTTGGCCTGGAGAACTGCATTCAGGGGCAGCAGGTCTTTGGTGGCCATGGTTATATCCGCGAATGGGGCCAGGAGCAGCTGGTGCGGGATGCCCGTATCGCCCAGATTTACGAAGGCACCAACGGTATTCAGGCGCTGGATTTGATGGGTCGTAAAACCGTTGCCAACGGTGGTAAGCTGTTTGCCCTGTATGCCAGCGAAATTCGGGAATTCCTCGGGGATGATTTGCCTGCTGGTGTCAGTGAATTTTCCGGTACTCTGGAGAAGGCTCTGGCTGAACTGGAAGATCTGACCAAAACCATTATCGAACGTTCCAAAGAGAATCCTAACGAAGTGGGCGCAGCATCTGTTGAATACCTGCACCTGTTTGGCTATGTCTCTTACGCTTACATGTGGGTAAGAATGGTGGCGGTTGCCTGTCAGTCCCTGGAAGGGGAAGAGGGTAGTTACTATCAGGGCAAGCTGACCACTGCCCGTTATTTCTTTAAACGACTTCTGCCCCGTATCGACAGCCTGAGCCAGGCTGTACGTTCCGGCGCTGAGCCTCTGTTTGAGCTGGATGTAGAACAGTTCTGAGGCCAGTCCTGTAAATAATATTGCCTGATGCTAAACGACCGGAATTCGTACTGATCCGGTCGTTTTTTATGTCATGATTTTTAACGACTTTTAAACTGTTGAAGGAATATCTCGTCGTTACAGGCAGGAGGCCGTTTTTCAGGCAGCTTGTTTTCGCCGTAGCCATTAATCTGCACCAGATATTTCCGCTGCAAAAGCTGCTTATAGAGCTGCCGGATATCATCTGGCGTGACCGACGCTACAGCCTGTGCCAACTGCGTCTTCTGGTCAAAACCGGTAAAGCCGGTGTTGATGTCATTCCAGTAGTTATCTGTCTGTTCAGACAGGCTTTTAGGGGTTTCCTGAAGCTCAGAGATTAAAGCCTGTATATGGCTTTCCAGCTGTTTTTTGGTAAGTTCGGTAATGGTTTTATTGAAGTCATTAAGAAAGGCGGAAATCCTTTCCTGCAATTCATCAGGTGCGGTACCTGGGGATTGCAGGTAAAGGGCAAGCATCGGAAATCTTTGCTTTTCCCGGACAAATACTCCTGCCAGATAGCCAAGTTGCTCATCAGTACGCAGACGGGCGTAATAAGGCGCTGACAAGATGCTGTCCAGCAGGCGGAAGATAGCCCTGGTTTTCATATCTCTTTGCTGAGCCTGGGTGAACATTGTGATGGCGTAGTCGTCGTTGGCGTAGGTTACATGGCAGATGGGGTGTTCTGGTGTTTCGGGAATCCGGAGGGGTAACACTTCATAATTATTCCTGTCCGGGCCGGAGACCAGCGTGGCAATATCCTTGCTAAGGGATGCTGCCGTTTCCTGGCTGAGGTTTCCATGTATCAAGGCGGTGATGGAGGTTTTGTCCATTAAGATTTTTGACCAGGCTTCCAGATCTCCTGGTTTCAGTGCTTCCAGAGCCTTGAGCTGCTGTTGTCCGGAAAGAGCCTGGGAATAAAAAACTCTTTTTATGACATTGTTAACATGGATACCCGGTTCCTGCTGGTGCAGGCTCAGCAGCTGATCCAGAAAAGCTTCTTTGGACTGGTTGAACTCCTGGGTATCTATAGACATGTTGGCCATATGCTTCATCACAGAGCGGAAGAATGCCGGAAGTTTTTCATTAAATCCGGATACTTCAAGGGAAAAGCCACGATTATCGTTCCATATTGAGTAGCCCAGCCCTGCCAGATTTGCGAGATAAAGGCTTTCCTTCATATTGTGCTGGAGCATGCGGCTGTAAAAGAGAAACAACATTTGATCTTTGGGGGTAAGGGAAATTTCCGGACGGGCAAACCGGATAATGATATTGCTGCGGGGAACCTCAAAGTCGTTGTCATGTTTAAACCATACCTTTAACCCCGGTTGAGTCATCAGCGGCTCTGGTAAAGGTGTGCTTTGCTCCTGAACCAGAGAAAGGTCTTCGGGCAGATAGCTGTTTAATGGAGGCAGGGACAGTTCAGGGTTTTCAGGAACGGATAACAGGGTTTGTTTGTACCCCTTGCTGAAAGGCTGAACACTGTAGGTCACCTGTGTCCAGGGTTCTGTTTTTATCTCTTCGGGCACTACTGGAGGTGGAGTATTGCGCATCACTGTAACGCGCATATTCTCAGGAGTGAGCTGGTCGAGAATATGGTGGATTTTTTCAGGGTTAAATCTGTATATTCGAATGTCACCCTGAATCAGCTCTTCCGGTGGAAGTAGAACCATATTTTCTACCAGAGCAGAGACTGTGCTCTCTGGCCCTCCCGGTTCCATAAAGCGAAACTGCAGCTCCTGCTGATTGCGCAGGTCATCAAACAGGCGCTGGGTTACGCCTTTTTTCCGGATTAATTTCAGGTAGGCGAAGACTTGCTCAATGACATGATTGATATGCTGGTAGCCGGATTCCGTCAGGTCAATTTCAAGTTCGAGTGAGGCATCCTGGCCATTGTCATGGCCTGTGCTTGAGAGTTGCTGAATCCAGCCTTTTTTGGTGAGAAAGCTGTGAAGGGAACCCTTGCCTTCGTGACCCAGCAGGTGGGCCAGATAGGCTGCGGGTTTGTCGAGGATAAAGTCTTTATCAACGGGCAGGATAAAGTTGATAATCAGGTTCCGCATCTGCTGTTTTGACTCAACATCTATGCGCAGTCCGCGCTGTTCCTGTAGAAACTTTTGTGGAAGGCTGGCGTGAGTGGCACTCTTCCGGTTTGTCACCGGCTTGAACAGTTCCCGAACCATTTTCTCCTGCTCATCAAGGGAATGGTTGCTGATGATGGCTACATTGATATTCGGGCCGGTGTACCAGTCTTTATGGAACTTGAGCAGTTCTTCCCGCAGATTCATGCTTTTTTTATCGGGCGCTTTTTTATTGAGTTCTTTTTTATGGGGCAGGGTTTCCAGATTGCCTGTGCTGAACCGCGATGCCGGATGTGCCGGATTGGTTGTGGCAAATTCAACATGGAGCATTCGGCGAAAATCCTCCTGGCGATACATCTGGAATTCAGAATCCACTGCATGGCGTTCCCGGTCAAGGTATTCAGGGTTTATCAGGGGGGCTCTGAAAAGCCAGGACATTCTTTCCAGGGCAGGTTCCAGGCTTTTGCTGGGGATAGCCAGGTAATAAATGGTATTGGTTTCTGATGTATAGGCGTTGGAATAGCCCCCGTACTGGGCGAGGTAGTCATCAAACTCATTGGCGTCGGGATATTTATCGCTGCCCAGGAAGAGCATATGTTCCAGCAGATGCGCCAGCCCGGGCCATTGGTCAGGGTTCTGCTGGTGGCCGGCATTTACGCCAACAGCCGCAGCGGCGCTTTCTGAACCGGGAGCAGACACAAGCGTGGCCTTTATCCCGTTGCTGAGGGTTATGTAGCGATAGTTCCGGTTATCATTGGGGCTTTTAACAATGTCATGGTGCCTGAGAGCCTGTCGGGACAAATCCTGACACCCGACGTTCAGTATTATCAACAGTCCTGCGCAGCTTTTGAGAAGAATACGAAAGAGTAAGAGAGATTGATGTACAGGTTTCACTAAGTGTCCCGGGAAGTTGTCTGTTTGAACAGGTATCGGCAATTTGCAGGCAAAACCCAGAAATCAGCGCTCCGCATAAAGTTGTACTATGGTTTTAGTAACCGGGTGCGTGACAGGGATGTCATCGCAGGGAAGCAGTGACAAGCAAGGTAGCATCAGGAACAGCACACGGTATAAATATTCAGCCCCGCAAAGCGGGGCTTTTCTTTGTCTGAAAGAAAGTGATTAATTTCAGCTTATCCAGCGGGACAGGGTTTCCCCGAGAGAGGTGCTTTTAATCGGTTTTGAGAGGTAGTCATCCATACCGGCATCAAGGCATTTCTCTCTGTCGCCTTCCATGGCGTTGGCGGTCATGGCGACGATTGAGAGGTGTTTGCCGCCACCTTTTTCCCTCTCCCGAATCGCGCCCGTGGCTTCATATCCGGACATTTCCGGCATTTGGCAATCCATAAGGGCAAGGGCGTAATCTTTGATGGCGCTCATCTCCACAGCTTCCCGGCCATTTTGGGCCAGATCCACATTGGTCAGGCCAAGCTTTTTCAGCATGGCCATGGCGACTTTCTGGTTGACCGGATTGTCTTCGACCAGAAGTAGAGGTATGTCACCTGTAAAAAGAGTACTGCTGTCAGTTTGGGTGTTTTTCTTTTCAGGGGCACTTTGCAGAGGCTGTTTGTTAAGTACATCCATGGTCATATCCAGCAGCTGTGACTGCCGGAAGGGTTTGGCAAGGCTGCCCTGGAGGAAAGCGTTGTGCTGTTCTTGCTCCGACAGCTGGCCAGCGCTTGTGAGCATAATCCGGCGGCACTTTTTCAACAGGTCGTTCTCAGCAATGGTCTTTGACAGGGTGATGCCGTCCATTTCCGGCATCTGCATATCGAGATAGACCAGATCAAAGGGTCGCCCGGCGGTGACGGCGTCTTTCATTTTATCCAGTGCCTGAGGGCCGCTTTCCGCCAAAGCGTGATCTATGTTCCAGGCACCCAGATACTTGTGGAGAATTTCCCGGTTGGTTGGGTTGTCGTCTACGACGAGGGCATAGATCTGATCCAGATGCTGAGCAGATGCTGGTCGTTCTGCGACACCCTGGCTTTCTTCCATGGTGACTTCAAAAAAGAAGCAGGAGCCTTCGCCGAGGGTGCTGGTGACTTCCAGTTTGCTGCCCATAAGCTCCACAAGCTGGCGGGAAATGGTCAGGCCCAGACCTGTGCCGCCGAACTTTCGCGTCGTTGACCCATCGGCCTGGGTGAAAGGCTGGAACAGGTTGGGAATCACTTCTTCAGGAATACCTATGCCGGTATCCTGAACTTCAAAGCGGACCCTGTGGCCCTTTTCGTTTTTCTCTTGATAAAGCGCCCGTACAACCACTTCACCTTTTTCGGTGAACTTCACCGCATTACCCAGCAGGTTGGTGAGTATCTGGCGCAGTCGCACAGGGTCACCTTTCACGGCAGGGGGCATGTTTACATCGGTATAACAGCTTAGTTCAATGGCTTTCTCCCTGGCCCTGCTGGCCAGCAGGGCAGAGACATCGTCGGTCAGGCGGCTGGGATTCATATCAATATTCTCAAGTTCCAGTTTGCCCGCTTCGATTTTGGAGAAGTCGAGAATATCGTTGATGATTTGCAGCAGTGCGTCGGCAGAACCGTAGGCAGTATCGAGGTAATCCTGCTGCCCTTTATCCAGAGAGGTATCTTTCAATAATTCCAGCATGCCCAGAACACCATTCATGGGCGTGCGGATTTCGTGGCTCATATTGGCAAGAAAGGAACTTTTGGCTTTGGCTGCGTCAAGGGCGGCTTCCTTGGCGACATTGGCTTCTTTTATGGCGTTTTTCAGATTGGCGTTGGCCATGTTCAGGGCTTCGGTTCTTAATTTTACGGTATTTTCCAGTTCTTCTTTATGTTTGTTGAGTTTTTCATCCCGGGCCTGGACCTGGGTCATCATTTCGTTGAAGCGTTCATAGAGCTGGCCTATTTCGTCATCGTGGGTTGTTTCCAGGCGGCTGGTAAAAAGCTGGTAGGCGGAGACCTGCTTCATGGTATCCGCCAGAGTGGTGATGGGCTTGGAGATTAACCGCTGCATACGGAATGCGGCGATATAGGAAACAATAATGGCCAGCACCGTAATCATCAGCGCAGCCATAATGTTCAGGGTTATCTGCTGGTAGAGCGGAGAGAGGCTGGTCCGGATAATAATACTGCCGATGACCTTGTCTTCAAATTCAATGGTTCTGACCACATCAAGCCAGTCGTCAGACAGCAGAACCGCGCGTTTTTCTGAAGGAAGAGCCGGGCTTTGAATGCCTGTTTCAATATTCCTGGGAAAGCTGGCCAACCTCTGGCCATCCACCAGAAAAAGATGAGCTTCGGTAATATGTTTTACAACCTGGAGGCCTTGAAGATACTCCTCTGCCGACGCTTTATCCTGAAAATAGACGGCGGCCTGACTGTTGCTGGCAAATACTTCAGCGAGATTCTGCACCCGCTCAATGAGGGCGTCTTTGGACTTTATATAATCGCTGATACTGAATACCAGCAGGCTGACCAGTAAACCGATTTCGGCAGTGGTCATCATGGAGTAGCGCAGTTTGCGCTCAATGGAGAATTTGGAGAACCTGAACATCACATCCCTGTGACTATGCGGTGAGCCGTAATAGAGAGAAGTTTAGCAGGCTGCTGGTGGTTAGTAGCGGGGTTGCAGGCAGAAGCAGATAACGGACTTAAAAGATATTTGTCAGAGTCTGCTGTTTCTGTTCGGCAAAGGTGGTTTGTGAGGCTGGCTCGGAGGAAGGGCGAGATCCAATCAGATTAGCAAATAGAATGCAGGCCGTAAGCAGAATGATTGTGAACCCCTGGCGATGTTCGGTGTTCATTTGCTTTTCCCTGTGACTTTTGACGAGGCTTTTCTTGTTCTCTCTAAGCGTTGTTATTTCTGAACACTTCGACTCTCTAAAGCAATCTACATAGATCTGCATTGATTGAACGGTACTTTGTATTCACTGTTTTTATTAATTATCTTTATTAAAAATCTAGGTTATATAGCCTGAAGTGCAAACCTGCCTTGGGGCTAATCCGGGAAAAAGTCGAACTCTTCGTTCTCCACACCTTTTATAAATGCCTGCCACTCATCTTTGTTAAAGATAAGCAGACCTCTGTCAGGGTCTTTGTCATCGCGAATTGCGACTTCATCCCCTTTACGGGCGACTTCAAGAGAGACGGTGTACTTGGTGAATGAGCTGCGGATAAACTCAGTATCTGCTCACTTGGAATGTGTCTGCATGTGCTTTGAGGAATCCATGATGAAAACTCTCTGATAGATCGGAGACAGAAGTATAGGAAGAATTTTCTGCCAGGATAGAGTCAGGGTTTTATTTTTGTGATCTTGGAGCCTTCAAAGGTCAGGTTGTACATCAGCCCTTTGTTGGAAAAGATGAAACCGATAACTGGCTGACTGAGGATTTCGGAATCCAGCTGGCCACCAGCTCCAAACCTGGCGATGGCAACAGAGCCATCAGTCATACCAACGGACTTTTTGACAAGCTCCCTGCCGGCGGGCTGTTCCTGGTAAAACTGCTCAAGGGCTCCGCGAACATAACCTTTTTCTCCCAATACTGCCTGATGCCGGTCAATTATCAGGCGTGCCTGCATAGCACGTTGAATTTCCATACAATGCGCTTATTTGAATTTCCCGGAACTATTCATATGCCTGAAAAGGTTATAGATAACAGCATATTCTCAGAGCGGCTCAAAGGCGTTGCGCCGGGAAAGGATGTATGTCGGCTGTTCCACGGGCGAGGCGGCCTGTTCCCGGAATATGAGCAGATAACACTGGACTGGTATCCCCCGGTGCTGTTGCTTACCGCTTTTAAAGAGCTGGGGTCATCGACTGTTGAGTTGTTGCAGGTATGTATAGAGGAGTTATGGGAGCAACATTGGAATATTGATGCTGAATTAAACCTTGTATTCCAACAGCGTGGAAAAGGGATTTCCCGGACAGAGGTGCTGTCTGGCTCTGTGCCTGAACACCATGTTGTTGAGGAAGATGGCCGGAAAATCCTCGTGCACCTGCTAAAAGGGCAGAACCACGGACTGTTTCTGGATATAAAAAATGGTCGCAGGTGGGTACAGTCCCATGCAGAAAGACGAAAGGTACTTAACCTGTTTTCCTATACCTGCGCTTTCTCAGTAGCTGCCATGCATGGTGGTGCTGACAGTGTCATCAATATGGATATGAGCAAAGGCGCGTTGGCAATTGGCCGGGACAATCACCGGTTAAATAATATAAACGGCAATGTACAGTTCTTTAGCCATAATATTTTCCACTCCTGGGGCAAACTGAGAAAGTACGGCCCCTATGATCTGATTATTGCTGACCCGCCCAGCAACCAGCGTGGCAGTTTTGTGGCGACAAAAGACTATGCACGTTTATTGCGTAAACTGCCGGAACTGTTGACTGATGGAGGTGACATGCTGCTTTGTTTGAATGCGCCGGATTTGCCCCGGGAATTTTTAATGGAGCAGGTGGCGAAAGAGTGCCCTGAGATGGAATTTGTTGAGCAGATAGAGAATCCTGAGGTATTCAGAGATGTTGATCCGGACAGAGCCTTGAAGGTTTTGCTTTATAGAAAGCTGGAAGGTTAGGTTAGATAAAACAAACCCGGCTGCTGCCGGGTTTGTTGTGGGTGGGATTATCTTGCAACTTTCGGTGTATTAAAACTCACCAAAGAAGTAAGACAGCTCTGCACCAATTGTGCGGGGAGCATTACGGAAGTAGGGGCGGCTGTTTGATCCATAAACATGGAGAGTTGAGTTAGTTAGCTCAAAATGGCCATCAGCCCGATAGGCTTTATCAAGAATGTTAGTTGCCCAGAGAGCAGCTGCCCATTTCTGACTGGTTGGCGTAAAGGTGACTCGTGCATTCAGGTTATCAAATGCACCGCTGTAAATATCAGCTTTCTTAAATACAAGACTGCTGTTTATATTTCCAGTCGCTGGATTTCTGCCTTGGGTTCCAGCGAGCGTCTGATTGGTCAGACGCTGAGTCGAGGAGTAGCTGTATGTCATGTTATAGCGAATCTGACCCCGCTCAACAGGTTGAACGTAGTCAAGGTTAAGTGATGCTGTGAATCTGGGTGCTCTTAGCAGATCCTGGTTTTTGTCAACAGTTTTGGCATTTTCGACAAACTGGGCTCTCATAAGAGCCATATTGAAGCTCAGTGTAAGCTGTTCGGTAGCGAGCCAGCTTGATTCAAGTTCTAAACCTTGAGAAACGGCATTAGCAGAATCAACTATTGAGATGCGGGGGTTAGCAGGATCAACAGTATTGATCTGGTAATTATCATACTCCGTTCTGAACAGGGCTGCGTTTAAGAGTACGGTATCGTCGAACAGAGAGCTCTTGACACCAATTTCATAATTGATCGATTTCTCTTCCTTAAAAGGTTTGACATTCTCAGCCAAAGCTACAGGAAGGTACGGGCCACCACTGGCAGATGCAGTTTGTGAAAGATCATTTTGCGGTGCTAAGGATGTACCGAATCCACCTGACTTGTAACCCTGGGAGACACCAGCATAGGTATTTACAGACTCATTAATTGTCCAGTCAAAGACAATACGGCCAGAAAGGTTACTCCAACTGTCATTAACCTTCAAACCTCCAGGCCCTACATTTGCGTAGAAAACCTGGCCTGCAGAACCCTGCTGAATTTGTTTCCACTTAACTTTTACCCTGTCTTTGGAGTACCGGGCACCAACAGAAACATTGACGGTTTCTGTCAAAGGGATAATTGCATCACCAAATAATGCGATACTGTCGAGAACCGCGTTTACATTCTGAATCTGGTCGCCAAAATTGCCGGTGCCTAATGATGTGGTTACTGCCTGCATTGGCAATGCCATTGTGTCATAGCTGGAGTTTCTGGTTTTTGAATAGTTAATGCCAGCGAACCAGTCCATGAAATCGTCACTGCCATTCAGCCTGAACTCCTGGTTAAACTCTTTACGCTTATCTGTGGTTTTTGATACATAGCCACTGACTGGACCTGTACCAAAATCTACAAGAGCACCTGTACCAGAATAGCCTTTGCTCTTGGAAAAGCGATAAGACGTAGAAGATGTCAGGGTCAATGCGTCGTTTAAATCATATGTGAATTTTGCTGAGAGACCGCCGTTATCTGCGCCACCAAAGTCTGGATCGAGAGCTTTCGGCTGGCCGTTTTCTATAACGACAAGACCGTTTTCAAAGCGGGTATCTTTAATAGACGCTTTGTTGGTTGGGCTAGGAGCGGTACCATTATTACCAACGCGATCAATAACTATAGGTACCCGACCACCTTTAGATTTAGTGAAATCAAAAGAAAAATCTGCAGTTAGATCATCTGTTGCAAGCCAGGTGATTCGGCTGCGAATAGCGCCGGTATCTGCCTTGCCAAACCGCTTTCCGCCACTTTTATTGCCAAAAATCCCATTGTTTACTGTCCGTGTGAAACTTGTACGAGTAAGCACGGTATCGGAGATAGGAGCATTTATGGTTCCATTTACATAGCGGAGGCTATCGCTTCCTATACCTCCAGTTAAACTACCACCAAACTCTTCAACAGGTGCATTCGTTGTTACACTAATGGCACCAGCGGCAGCGTTTCTACCAAACAATGTTCCCTGGGGACCTCTCAATACTTCAATACGATTAACGTCCTGAAGGTCCCCCAGCAGAGCCGCACCACCGCCGAGATATATTCCATCCAGATAAACAGCGGTACTGCTTTCAACCCCAACCCCTAAAGCTTTTGTTGCAATTCCTCGCACGGAGACTGTGTTACCTTCTGAGGCCGCACCAAAAGAAAGCCCAGGGGTAATATTGGCAATATCAGAAAGGGAAGAAATATTGTTCTGGGTTAATTGATCTTCACTAACGACCTGAACAGAAATAGGAACTTCCTGCAGCGTCTGTTCACGACGCTGCGCTGTTACCATAACTTCTTCAAGCCCACCGCTGGCCTGGGCAACGTCATCACCCGGTGCGGCGATGACGCCAGTGGAGGAAATCATACTAACAGCCAAGGCCAGGGGAGCCACGGCAAATAGTGGTTTGTAAGCCATTCTTGTTATTCTCCGAGTGTTGCTCTGTTATTCTTCCTTCTTTCCCAGTATCAACGCAACGACATTGTGTGCAGCAGTGAAAGAAGTGGGGATCATTATTATTATTATTTTTTCACTGAGTCTACATATATAGATAAATAATGGAGGTTGTAAGAGGCCAAATTAAGGGAATGCGTGGCCATATTGACTGCAAGGCCAAATCTTAAATTGATTTGTTACTTAAGGGGACAACATGTCAGTCTATTAAATTATAGTGTTGTTTTTAATGAGACAAAAAAGTCTCCTTTGTTGTTAGGCAAAGTGATCTTTTCAAACTATATAGAGTCTTTTAAATAAGGCTGATAAGTTCTAGATACAGCTTTATTTACAGTTATATGATTTTTCTACACCCAGAAATCTCTTTGTTGAGGTAAGGCAGGTAAGGAAAACATGATAATTGCGATTCCCGCAGAGCAGGATGAACAGGAGCGGCGTGTTGCTCTTGCTCCAGACAGTATCAGCCGCTTACTTGATCTTGGATATCAGCCCCTTGTTGAAGCAGGGGCTGGCTTGAACGCAAATTTTACCGATCAGGATTATCAGCAGGCCGGAGCTGAAATTATTGCGGACAAAGAACAGTTATTTGGTAAGGCGGATATTGTTCTCAAGGTGAATGCTCCCGATGAGCAGGAACGGGAGTTTCTTCACCCCGGCACCACAGTTATCAGTTTTTTCTGGCCGGCCCAAAACCCCGAAGTTATGGAACAGCTTGCACAAAAGCAGGTGAATGTTCTGGCGATGGACTCTGTGCCTCGCATCTCCCGTGCCCAAAAGATAGATGCCCTGAGTACGATGGCTAATATCGGTGGCTATCGGGCTGTGGTTGAGGCCGCGCACCATTTCGGACATTTCCTCACTGGCCAGATTACAGCGGCCGGTAAAGTTCCTCCCGCAAAGATTCTGGTTATTGGTGCCGGTGTGGCCGGGTTGGCAGCTATTGGCACGGCCAAGAGTATGGGGGCTATTGTTCTGGCCTTTGATACTCGCATGGAAGTGAAAGAACAGGTGGAATCCATGGGGGGGCAGTTCCTGACAGTTGATATGGAGGAGAATGGAGCCGGGACTGGTGGCTATGCCAGGGAGATGTCCAAAGAATTTATAGAGGCAGAAATGGCTCTGTTTCGGGAGCAGGCCAAAGATGTGGATATTGTTATTACAACGGCCCTTATTCCCGGTAAACCTGCTCCCAAACTCTGGCAGGAAGATGCTGTCAAATTGATGAAGGAAGGCTCTGTCGTTGTGGATATGGCCGCAGAGCAGGGGGGGAATTGTGATCTCACCGAGCCGGGGCAGGTTGTAGTGAAGGAAGGCGTCACCATTATTGGTTATACCAACCTGGCTTCACGGTTATCTGGGCAAGCTTCCACCCTTTATGGCCGTAATCTCATTCACCTGTTAAATGACCTGACCCCTGAGAAGGATGGGCAGATTGTTATAAATATGGAAGATGAGGTTATCCGGGGGGTAACGGTTGTCAAAGATGGTGAAATTACCTGGCCTCCTCCCGCTCCAAAGCTACGGGCAGAACCCGCAAAAACCAAGCCTGTCACTCCGCCGCCAAAAATTGAGCCAGCTGCCGAGAAAAAACAATCCGGAACTGCGGCTGTTATAGCTTTTTGGGTTGTGGCCGGACTTCTGCTGTTTTGGCTTGGACGATATTCACCGCCTTCGTTTCTCTCCCATTTTATGGTGTTTGTGCTGGCTGTTTTTGTGGGCTGGCAAGTGGTCTGGAATGTGTCTCACTCGTTGCATACACCCCTTATGAGTGTCACCAACGCGATTTCCGGCATTATTGTGGTGGGAGCCTTGTTGCAGATCAGTAGCGGTTCCTGGTTTGCATCTGTTCTGGCATTTGTCGCAGTGCTTGTTACGTCCATAAATATTGTCGGGGGATTCTGGGTAACCCGTCGTATGCTTGAAATGTTCCGACGATAAGGGGGGCAGGAGATGCAAGGTGTCGTTTATATGGCCTACCTTCTGGCCGCGCTGTTTTTTATTCTCAGTCTTAAGGGCCTGAGCTCCCATGAAACCGCGCGTAGAGGGAACTATTACGGCATAGCGGGTATGGCCATCGCCATGGTGGCTACGGTTTTCAGTGATGCCGTGACCAGTTATATCCCCTTGGTGATTGCCGTTGCTATAGGTGGAGTGATTGGTGCCAAACGGGCAAGGGATGTCGAGATGACGGCCATGCCTCAATTGGTGGCCCTGTTGCACAGTTTCGTGGGGCTGGCGGCAGTCCTGATTGGCTGGGGAGGATATTTTTCACCGGTCTCGATTGATTTGAGCCGTATCGAAGTCACCATTCACCTGGTGGAGATCTATCTGGGGATCTTTATTGGTGCTGTAACCCTGTCAGGCTCTCTGGTGGCCTGGGGCAAGCTGGAAGGGCGTATCTCTGGCAGCCCGGTGATTTTGCCTTTTCGTCATGTTTTAAATGCAGTGGCTCTGCTGGCCTGCATTTTGATGATGTTCTGGTTTGCGGATAATCCCCACACATTTCTGTCGACATTTATGTTGCTGGTGATGACAGTTATCGCCTTCGCTTTGGGTATACACCTGGTGGCGGCTATTGGCGGTGCCGACATGCCGGTGGTTGTGTCGATGCTTAACAGCTATTCCGGATGGGCCGCTGCCGCAACCGGGTTTATGTTGGGCAATGATCTGCTTATTGTTGTGGGAGCCCTGGTAGGCTCATCCGGCGCCATTCTCAGCTATATCATGTGCAAGGGCATGAATCGATCATTTATCTCCGTGCTTTTGGGGGGCTTTGGGACGGACAGCTCTTCAGGCAGTGGTGAATCTGTCGATCATGGTGAAGCTGTTTCTACAACTCCGGGAGATGTTGCTGATGAGTTGGCTACCGCTTCCAGTGTGATTATTGTGCCGGGGTTTGGTATGGCTGTTGCCCATGCCCAGCAATCCGTTAAAGAACTTGTGGATCAGTTACGCAAGCGTGATTGCAAGGTACGTTTTGGTATTCACCCTGTTGCAGGGCGGCTTCCTGGCCATATGAATGTCCTGCTGGCAGAAGCGGATGTGCCTTACGATATTGTGCTGGAAATGGATGAGATCAATGATGATTTTCCTGAAACCGACATGGTACTGGTGATTGGCGCTAACGATACAGTTAACCCTGATGCTGTAGAACGGGCGGATTCACCTATCGCGGGCATGCCGGTTCTGAAAGTATGGGAAGCCAAACAGGTTGTTGTTCTCAAACGGTCTATGGCGTCGGGCTACGCCGGGGTAGATAATCCGCTGTTCTTTAAGGACAACACCAGAATGCTCTTTGGCGATGCCAGGGATTCGGTTCAGGAAGTGTTAAAGAGTTTGTAATTTAGCCACATCCTGAGCTTCCTGGTGATACGGCTTCCTTGCCAGGATCACCGGGATAAGTTATCTGAGCAAGCCGAAGAAATAGTTATCCCCTTTGCAGTCCAGTTCTCCATGGAAAAATGGAACAGGTGGTTTATCAATCAGTTTTATATCTATGGTTTTTTTATAGCAGGCACCATCCTTGCCCAATAGCAGGGTGAAGGTTGTTTCGCTCGTCGCATGTCCGGATGTAGAATCTGTACAGGTTGTGATCAGAGAAGCCTGGTTGTTTCCGGCAGGGTTGAGTTTCCAGTCGCATTGGGTAACATCCCCATCGTTATTAATATAAGTTCCTATACGACCTTTGTCTCCCAAAGAAGCATGGTATGGAACCGTGCTGGCTTGCCGGGCATGGGTGACATCATTATTCACCTCAGAAATCTCCATATCCCCAAGATATTTGCAGCCCTTGTTATTACAGCTAAAGTAATCAAACTCTTCATCTTCCTGAAGATAGTCTTCGTCTTGAGAGAATCCTTCATCGTTGCTGCTGAAGGATGTTGTGACTTTGACCTTTACAGCCTTTTGTTTGTCGAAGAATTCTTTGCCCAGAACGTTAAAAGAAATGGTACCGCTCACATCCAATTGTCCGCCAATCATTCCCTTAATGGGGAATGTTGATGACGTTCCTGGGGCGGGCAGGCCCTTGTGTAATACAAAGGAGTTATTTTCCTGGGTTGCCTGAGTCCATCCACTGGCGATAACGCTGGAGCAGATAGCAAGAGCTACGATATATCTCATGGGAATCTCCGGCATAAATAATAAAGGAGAGAAATATAGTCGCTGGGCGCTAAAGGGTGAATTCCGGGGAGTAATGATTTGTATCTGATTACCTTGAAAGAGCCAGTTCCAGACGATCCCCTTTCATGGAAAAGCCAATTTTTTTCAGGTAACTGGAGTGGGCCTCACTCCCTGATGCCGATACGATTTTCGTAATGCCCTGTTGAGTGAAGAATGACTCGTTTTCTTTGAAAACAAACTGCCCGGGTTTCATGTCCCTGTATGGTGGCAGTACAAAGTCGAGGTCCACTTCCAGCGTGGTGTCATCAATTTTGTGGCAGATGAACAGTCCGGCAAGGGCCAGGTCACGATGGATCATCATGGCAGTGTATTCCCTGTCCTCACGTAGGTGGAAGGGCGGGAAGAAGTCCTTTATTTCTGATTTGTGCAGATTGATAAATTCATTGAAGTACTGGTCATCCGTTGAGGTGGGCAATATCCGGAAGTGTTCTTTCTCTGTGTAAATTTTCCCCAGATAGTAAATGTTGGCGCAGCAGATAAAGTAATTTAAAAGAGCCACGGGAGTAGCACCTATCAGCACACCATAAGTGCCAAAACAGAAGGCACCGAGCAGGTTCAGCCAGCGTAATCGGATAATAGAACTCATAGTCAGGCTGGCTCCGGTAATCACCGAAGCTACATAGCCAAACATCTCAAGCCAGTTCACTTCACTCATGGTTTACCGCCCAGAACCGTTTAAAAACAGTGATGACTACCGCCTTTGTTTCATGAGGATAGTTCCTGTAGCAGAGGAGTAGCCCGTTTATTATTAAAGAGTCAGGAAATGGGCCAGTCTCAGATGTTCTGGCGGTGGTCGAATAGTGAAATTACAGCTCTGAGGTGCAGGTTGCTGAGGATATTGGCAGATTGCCTGAATCATCGAGAATATTAACATAAGGTTCAATTGCCGCTTTGTGTACACGAATCTCCAGCTCTCTCCATTGTTGTTCATTTTCTTTCATAAACTGGACGTAGGTATCAGGGCTGGCGTTTTGGATAAAACCCTGACGCTTATCCAGAAGCAGCTGGAGTTCCGTATCGGTGACGATCGTTCGGCCTCTGGCTGCCAGGTCTACAGCCGTCATATACATATTCTCACTGGAGGAAGCTCCAACGGGGACAACAACATCTATGCCATGGGCATCAAGAAAAGCATCCAGATTGTGTTTTATCCATTGGGTGTACTCGGTATCGGAGTGCACGACAGTGCTCCCGAACGCCTTATAGGTTCGGGTTTTGGCATACATCTCGAGATAGTATTTCTGCTTCATTTTTACATAGTCATGAACCAGCTGAAGGGGGCCAGGGGTGGCTGTATAGTCTGCATCGATAAAGTAAACGTTCTTGTTTGTATAATAGCGGCTAAGCAGTTTCTTTTGTGACCATAGAACAATAGGCACCCGCTCGGCGTTATAGGACAGGACTTCAGTGGTATTAATATTCATAACGAATATCGCAATTTTTTTACCGGCAGCCAGTTCCTGGTCGATTTTTTCAAAGAGTTCCAGAAGGTCAGCCTTGGATGCACAAGGAAGAATCAAGGCTGCCAGAAGTATGGAGCTAAATAACCAGTGCCTGAGAAGGATCAAATGAGGCATTCGGCTGATCACTGCTTACCTCCTGTTCTTTCCTTTTCACCGCTGGAGAGAAGGAAGAAAGACTATAGAAAAAAGGCTGGGTTCTGGGTGTTATATCAGCATCAGTATAAAAGTCACATTATGTCTATGTTAGTTGGCTATTCGGAAGCTGGCTGAAAAAAGGTTGCTGACTGAAACCCCTTCAAGATCAGATATCCTTGATCCCGGGCATATCACCAACAGCTTTATTATTCAGGCTGCGCAGGGGTGTTTGGATAAAGGCAAAACTACCCAGGCTCATAGGTACATGCTAAATAGTCCAATTACCGAGTTTTTCTCGGTGGTTCAAGAAATGTCAGGGATAATATACAAGGACTGCATGATGCTTGAGACTGGCAGGGCATATTGCGCCCCGTCATTGTTATCAGGTAAGAGATTCATGATGTTTGAGTGGGGACATGGTGTTGACTGAGGAAGTCGACAGATACAAAAAAGCGCTTCCTTACTCGGAAGCGCTTTCTGTATATGGTGGGCCCAGGAGGACTCGAACCTCCGACCAATGGATTATGAGTCTCTGATTTTTCTAAATTCATACATATTCATCTGTACTCATCTCTCATCATAGACTCGCTGGAACCCCTTGTTTCATCAGGTAAATCTGGTTTGACGAGTTAAAAAACATACCTACCTTTAATCATTGGTCGTCATGGAAACTCGGCATTTTACCGAGACCTCTACCGAGACCACATTTCGAACTAATCCGGATAAAACGTCTGCTCAGGTGAATGGTATGCCTTCTGCAAAAACAAAACGATGCGGTGCAGTTATGCGGTATGAAAGCAGTGGTCAACGGACAAATGACAAAATGGTTGAGGCATTGTCCCTTGATGGGCAGAGGAGCCATAGCGAAGCCCTCGGACAAGGTGGAGGTCGCTTGATCTCTAAAGTGCGGGGAAATGGCGATAAGGAATTTATATTCAAGTATGACCGGGAGAAAAAGCCCGTCACTCTATCTATTGGTCGTTTCCGGCCTCCCCGCAGTAAGACAAAAGCAGGTTTGAGTGTTTCAGAGGCCCGTGTCAAAGCATTGGAATATAGCCACCTTCTGCTCAGGGGAATTGATCCGAAGGACTGGCGGGCAGATCAAGCACGGAAAAAAGAACAAGAAAGGAAAGAACGGGAGGCTCGATCGAAAGTTGGCTCTTTGGGGGAGCTGATCCAGCTATACACTGCGCAGATGCGCAATAATGGCAAGAAAACCTGGGCCGAAGTTGAGAACCGCCTGAATCACCATGTCTGTCATCCGTTTCCTCAGTACTGGAACATGCCTGCCAAGGATATTGTTCCAGAGGATATAGTTACAATTCTGCGCCGTATTTATGGCAAAGGGACACCTGTTGCTATGCGCCATACCCGGGCGTACCTGCATGCGGCCTTCCAGAATGGCTTGGGTGCTCACCTCGATCCCACAAGCCCTGTTCACAATGGTGGTGACAAAGCCCGTACGTTCCATCTGACGAGCAATCCGGTCGCCAGTATTCCAAGTAATACCAAACTGCTTCGTGTGGGGGAACGCCATTTATCAGAGCAGGAGCTGGCTCAGGTATGGCAACAACTGCCTGAGTTGATGAGCCATAAAATGGCCTTGCTCTTTCGCCTGCTTATTGCATTGGGCGGGCAGCGTCCGCTGGAAATCCTTCAGGCTAACTGGAGGTGTTACAACTTCCGGGAGGGCGTACTCTACCTACCGGGTGCCATAGTAAAAAATGGACAGAATCATGCTGTACCACTGAACAGGTATGCCCTGTCGATTCTTGATGAGCTCAGGATTGATGAGGATGAGAGCATGTATCCTTTTTATGCTGAGAGGCTGACGTCCCGTCAATCAGGCCATATGCGTCTTGATTCTGTCTCTCAAGCCATGAGCCGCTTCTGTGTTGCAACGGGAATAGAAAAGTTCACCCCAAAGGATATCCGGCGTACCTGTAAGACCCTGATGGCCAGCCGTGGATACAGCAAGGAGCTGATGCAGCAGATCCATAATCATGCCAAACAAGGAGTGGATGATATCCACTACAACAAGTACAGCTACCTCAAGGAGAAACGTGAGGGGATGGCTCAATGGGCAGGGATTTTGGATGAAATATTCTCTGTAAACGTGAGGTAGTTACTGTACTTGCTGCAATGGAGGTGTTCCCCTCCTGCATTTGTTAAATCATGGATGTGTCAGGGCAGATCATCCTGAATTAACAGAAGTCATTTTGAGTGCCCTGACTGGTCTGGTTTGCGTAGGTATGCACCACTCCCTATAGGAAAGCTTTTTCCCTCTCAATTTAAAAAATTATTCCCATGGTGTGTCACTTATTGAATCTGGCGAACTCTCATAGCATGGCAGTGAGCCTGAGCATTGGCTCACTAAAAGTAGAATGATGATTTGGGAGTAACGATGAAAAGCGATACCTGCTTTGGCAAACAATCTGGACAACCACTTTCCGTTTATTTCACTGAAGAAGATGCCCAGTCCTCGGCTGAGTACGCAAAGACGATGTATGAACGTGACCTGGTGCCCTATAAATGCAAAAAATGCGAACACTGGCATTTATCACCACGGGACAGGCAAACGCCCAGCACTCAGTGAAAAAATGGCACCCTCCAGATAATAAAATGGAGCCAATAATCAGATACCCGATGTTACGAGTAGTGAATTTGTAAATCGAATTGATGTTTTGCAGGAATCCCTGTGACAAGTGTTTTCCAAAGGCTTTAATCTTGTTGAATAATAATCGAAAAAAAACTCTTATGGATTTTATGTTTTCTTCATTGCTTGGGATTCAAAGTGTTACAGGTTTTCTTGCTTCGTTTGATTTTATTATAAGGAAGGAGATTAAATAGATTGTGATGAATACGGTAAGTATTTCGTTTAATTTCTCAATGATCATGTGTTTGCCAAAGTATATGTGGATGCAATGTTTGTTTTCTGAACTTTGGGATTATTGATTGTTCCTCATCTGTGGAAGATTGTTAGGAAGGCTGTCTATTTTTTTTGTATTGGGTAGGCGTGTATCAAAAAATGAGCTCAGCTAACCACACACACCCATAGTACAAGACTATTGATATGGAAAAAGTGAGAAGAAATACTTTGAAAGGCAGGTTGTGTGTAATGCTTGGATCAATTTTGCTAGTGCTGTTGATATTTGTTCGATCATCAATACCATTGATTAAGTTGCTGAATAAAACCTCTGAAACTGTTGCTGCAACAAAACTGGTTAAACCGATTACAAGAATAGCGTCAAACATGGTTGTTGTCCTTAATACGTAAATGGATAGTATTAGGACAGAGATATAAGAGATTTGTTTTGCCACGGTAACCATCTTGTTATTTGCCAAAAATATAACCACCATCACTAAACGACACCCTACCCCAACTCCCCTGCTCAGAGTACCATACCAAAAGGTGCAAACATCTGAACACGGAGAGCATGCAGTTGAACAAGGCGGAAAAGCAAAAGCTGACGGAACGGGACATCTGCACCAAGTTCATAACCCCGGCTATCCAGAATGCAGGCTGGGACATCAACACCCAGGTGCGGGAAGAAGTCACCTTTACCGCTGGCCGCATTATCGTCCGTGGCAAGCTCCATACCCGTGGCAAAAAGCGCCGGGCTGATTACATCCTCTACCACCAGAAAAACCAACCTATTGCCATTATCGAGGCGAAAGACAACAAGCACAGCATCGGTGCCGGTATGCAGCAGGGGCTGGATTATGCTGAGGCGTTGGATATCCCCTTTGTCTTTTCCAGTAATGGCGATGGTTTCCTGTTTCGGGATTGCACCGGCAATGCGCCCCAAATGGAAACAGAGCTGAGCCTTGATGAATTTCCTTCACCTCAAGAACTATGGCAGCGTTACTGCACCTGGAAGCAGTTTGATTCCACCTCCCTGCCTGCCGTAGAAGCGCCTTACTACGATGATGGTTCAGGCCGTAGCCCACGCTATTACCAGGCCAATGCCGTCAACCGAACTATAGAAGCCGTTGCCAGAGGCCAGGATCGCATCCTGCTGGTTATGGCCACCGGAACAGGCAAAACCTACACGGCTTTTCAGATCATTTGGCGGCTTTGGAAGTCCCGGCAGAAGAAGCGCATCCTGTTTTTGGCAGACCGCAATATCCTGGTCGACCAGACCAAGAACAACGACTTCAAGCCTTTTGGTCAGGCCATGACCAAAATCAGCAAGCGTCAGATCAATAAATCCTTTGAGGTGTATCTCTCCCTCTATCAGGCCGTCACCGGCACAGATGATGAGAAGAACATCTACAAGCAGTTCTCGCCTGAGTTCTTTGACCTGATCGTTATCGACGAGTGCCACCGGGGCAGCGCCAAAGAAGATTCGGCCTGGCGGGAGATTCTCGATTACTTCTCCAGCGCTACCCATATCGGTTTAACTGCCACGCCCAAGGAGACCAAAGAGGTTTCCAACATCGATTATTTCGGCAAGCCCATTTACAGCTACTCGCTGAAGCAGGGCATTGATGATGGCTTTCTCGCCCCTTACAAGGTTGTGCGGGTCGATTTCGATATAGACCTCAAAGGCTGGCGGCCCAGAAACGGACAGAAAGACAAATACGGAAATGTGATTGAAGACCGCATCTATAACCAAAAGGATATGGATAAAAATATCGTCTTCGATGAGCGTACCCAATTGGTGGCCATGAAGGTCACCGAGTTTCTGCAAGCCAGTGGTGAATACCAGAAGACCATCGTCTTCTGTAACGATATCGACCATGCTGAACGCATGCGCCAGGCTCTGGTGAATCTGAACCCCGAACGAGTAAAAGAGAACTCAAAGTACGTGATGCGTATCACCGGGGATAATGATGAAGGCAAAGCCGAGCTGGATAATTTTATCGACCCGGAATCCCGCTATCCGGTTATCGCCACCACCAGCAAACTGATGACCACCGGCGTGGATGCCAAAACCTGCAAGCTGGTGGTGTTGGATCAGCGCATACAATCCATGACCGAGTTCAAGCAGATCATCGGTCGTGGCACCCGTATTGATGAAGATTACGGCAAACACTGGTTCACCATTATGGATTTCAAAAAAGCCACCGAGCTGTTTGCTGATCCGAACTTCGATGGTGATCCGGTACAGATTTACGATCCCCAACCCGGCGAGCCGGTTGAACCGCCAGAAGATGGAGGGGATGAAACCGGAGAGAACACCGACGATCCAGCCGGTGAAGGCAGTGATGATGGTGTCGATACGATTGGCGACCCAGGCCCCTTTGATAATGGAGGCGATGATACCGGTGGCCCAGATACTCCGCCCCGTATCAAATACCGTGTTAAAGGGGAAAAGGTCACTGTTATTGGTGAACGGATTCAGTACCTGGGGGCCGACGGCAAGCTGATTACCGAGTCCATGCGTGACTACACCCGCAATACTGTGAAGAAGCAGTTTGCCAGCATGGATGACTTTCTCCGCAAATGGTCAGACGCCGACCAGAAAAAAGCCATTATCGAAGAGCTGGCGGAAGAAGGCGTGTTCTGGGATGAGCTTCAGGCCGATGTAAAAAAGAAGCTGGGCACCTCTCACACAGAAGCGCTCGACCCGTTTGACCTGATCTGCCATATCGTCTTCGACCAGCCGCCCCTCACGCGCCGTGAGCGTGCCGATAACGTCAAGAAACGGAATTACTTCACCAAGTACGAAGGTGCCGCCAGACAGGTGCTGGAGGCGCTTCTGGACAAGTATGCCGACACCGGCATAGAGCATATCGAAAACATCAAGATTCTAAATCATGAGCCGTTTACCGAACTGGGCACAGTGTCAGAATTGGTGAAAAGCTTCGGCGGCAAAAAGCAGTACACCAAGGCCGTTCAGGAGCTGGAAACCGCCCTCTACAGATGAAAACCTCTGGCACCTGCCTGATATTGGTAGTAAAACTCCAGTCATAGCTTATTACCCTGATCACATATAAACAGTGATCGGGGTTTGTTTTTTCAGGATATCTGTTCATGTCTATTTCTTCCTCCATCAAATCCATCCAGGACATCATGCGCAAGGATGTCGGCGTAGATGGTGACGCCCAGCGCATCGGCCAGCTTGTGTGGATGCTGTTCCTGAAAATTTTCGACGACCGTGAACAGGAATGGGAGCTGCTGGAAGACGATTACGAGTCTCCCATCCCGGAAGAGCTGCGCTGGTGCAACTGGGCGGCAGACCCGGAAGGGATAACCGGCGAAGAGCTGAAAAACTTTATCGACAACACCCTGTTCCCAGAACTGCAGGAACTCCGTGGCCGAGACGGTGACCAGCGGGCTTACGTGATTCAGAACGTTTTCAAAGACGCCTACAACTACATGAAGTCCGGCCAGCTTATCCGGCAGGTGCTGAACAAAATTGAAGAGGCAGTGGACTTCAACAAATCCAAAGAGCGCCACGCCTTTGGGGATATGTACGAGCAGATACTCCGTGACCTGCAAAACGCCGGTAACGCCGGTGAGTTTTACACACCACGCCCTGTCACCGAATTTATGGTCAACCGGGTAGACCCAAAGCTCACCGACAAAGTGATGGACCCGGCCTGCGGCACCGGTGGCTTTCTTACCTGCACCATCGAACACAAGCGCAAGAACTACGTCCATACCCCGGATGATGAGCAGGCTTTGCAGAACACCATCCACGGCGTGGAGAAGAAGCCCCTGCCGCACCTGCTGGCCACCACCAATATGATTCTCCACGGCATCGACGTGCGGTCCAACGTGCGCCACGACAACACTCTGGCCCGCCCGCTTCGTGACTGGGGGCCGAAAGAGCGTGTGGATGTGATTGTCGCCAACCCGCCCTTCGGTGGAATGGAAGAAGACGGCATAGAAACCAACTTCCCGGCGGCGTTCCGCACCCGTGAAACCGCCGATCTGTTTATGACCCTTTTTATCCATCTGCTGAAATATGGTGGTAGGGCGGCTGTGGTACTGCCAGACGGCTTTCTGTTTGGCGAAGGCATGAAAACCCGCCTGAAAGAGAAGCTGCTGACAGAGTGCAACCTGCACACCATCGTGCGGCTGCCCAACGGCGTGTTTAACCCGTACACCGGCATCAAGACCAATCTGCTGTTCTTTACCAAGGGCCAGCCCACGGAACAGGTGTGGTACTACGAGCACCCGTACCCTGCCGGTTACAAGAACTACAGCAAAACCCGCCCGATGAAGTTTGAAGAGTTCAAGCCGGAAATTGAATGGTGGGGCAACGAGGCCGACGGCTTTGCCAGCCGGGAGCAGAACGAGCAGGCGTGGAAGGTCACCATCGATGAGATCAAGGCCCGGAACTTCAACCTGGATATCAAAAATCCCCATGTGGGCGAACAGGTCAACCACGACCCGGATGAACTGCTGCAAACCTACGCCACCCAGCAGCAGGAAATGATGGCTATTCGGCAGCAGTTGAAGGATATACTGGGAGCGGCACTCTCTACGGATACGGGGCAGAACGGCTGATGCAGGAGAACAGTGAAGTCCAGATATTCACCAGTGAAACCGGCGAAGTCAACGTTCGGCTGGCCAGGGACAGCGTATGGCTGACCCAGCGGCAAATGGGGCAGATTTTCGGGACAACCCCGGAAAACATCCTTATGCACCTGAAAAATATCTATAAAGATCAGGAGATTGAGGAAACCTCAACTTCTAAGGATTTCTTAGCAGTTCAAACGGAAGGCAGGCGTCAGGTTCGCCGGAATCTGAAACACTATGACCTGGATGCGATTATCTCCGTGGGTTACCGGGTGAACTCCAAACGGGCTGTTCAGTTTCGCCAGTGGGCCACCCGCACTTTGAAAGAACACCTCACCCGTGGCTATACCATCAACCAGCAGCGCTTTGAGGACAATGCCCGTGAGCTGGAAGCGGCCCTTAAGCTGATTCGCAAAGCCGCCGCCACTCCGGAACTCCATGCTGATACCGGACGGGGGCTGGTGGAGATTGTCAGCCGCTACACCCAGACCTTCCTGTGGCTCCAGCGGTACGATGAAGGATTGTTGAACGAACCCACCGGTCAGCCCGGCGGTACTCTGGCCACAGAGCAGCAGGCTATGGCCTCATTGCTGGCCCTGAAAAAGACCCTGATAGAACGCAAGGAAGCCACCGAACTGTTTGCACGGCCTCGTGGCGATGGCCTGGGCGCATTGCTGGGCAACCTGGATCAGACCGCATTTGGTGAACCGGCTTATCCAACGATTGAGAGCAAAGCTGCACATCTTCTCTACTTTGTGGTGAAAAACCATCCCTTTACTGATGGCAATAAACGCAGCGGCGCTTTTCTGTTTGTGGACTTCCTCAACCGCAATAACCGCCTGTTGAATGATGACGGCGAACCGGTAATTAACGACACCGGTCTGGCCGCCCTGACCCTGCTGGTGGCGGAATCCGACCCGAAGCAGAAAGACACCCTGATCCGCCTGATTATGAATATGCTGGCCAGCGAGACTGTTGTATGACCTCCCTGTTAAACCCCGAACTGCTGCTTGAAAATATTGATCTCTGGACCAGCGCCCATACCACCAAATCCAGCGCAGGCCGGGGCAAAAGCTCCAAACTGGATTTGCATGGCATAAAAAAGCTGCGGGAGCTGATTCTGGAACTGGCTGTGCGTGGCAAGCTGGTGCCTCAGGATCCGAATGATGAACCGGCTTCAGTGTTGTTGGAACGGATGGCTGCTGAGAAAGAGCGGCTGGTAAAAGAGAAGAAGATTAAAAAGCAGAAGGCACTGCCGCCTATTAATGATGATGAAATCCCATATCAATTACCGCGAGGCTGGCAATGGTGCAGGGTAACTGATGTTGGTATTACATCCACTGGTAAAACACCAAGCACCAAAGTCAAAGAGTACTTTGAAGGCGATATTCCTTTCATTGGGCCAGGCCAAATTAGTTTGTCTGGGGAGTTATTAACGCCCGAAAAGTTTATATCGGAAGATGCTATGGAGCACACTACTGAGGCAAATCATGGCGACATACTCATGGTTTGTATCGGTGGTTCAATTGGGAAAGCTGTCGTAATCAATCACCGGGTTGCATTTAACCAGCAAATTAATGCGATTAAACCCCTTCATATTTCTTCGAAATTTTTACTGTTCTCCGTGATGACTCAACGCTTCTATCGAAGTGTTTTGGATCAAGCAACAGGATCAGCTACGCCGATAATTAACAGAGGAAAGTGGGATGGTCTGATTATCCCTGTCGCACCAGAAGCCGAAGCAGAAAGCATAGTCACCAAAGTCAACGAACTCATGTCCCTCTGCGACAAACTGGAACAGCAGCAGGCCGACAGTATCACCGCCCACCAAACCCTGGTAGAAACCCTGCTGGCTACGCTGACCAACAGCACCACGGCAGAGGCAACGATGACCGCCAGGGATGGCGGAAATGGCGAAAATGCAGGAGCAATTTTCGCCCAGAACTGGGCCAGAATCGCCGAACACTTCGACACCCTGTTCACCACCGAGCACAGCATCGACCAGCTCAAACAAACCGTGCTGCAACTGGCGGTTATGGGCAGGCTGGTACCCCAGAGCCCGGAGGATGAGCCTGCCTCCGCACTGCTGGCCCGTATCGCCGACGAAAAAGCCCGGCTGGTAAAAGAGAAGAAAATCAAAAAACAGAAACCACTGCCGCCGATTGGTGAAGGTGAGAAGCCGTTTGCTTTGCCGAATGGGTGGGAATGGTGTCGGTTTGGAACTTATTGGCAAGATTCTTTTTATGGACCGAGGTTTGGTAAAGAAGAATATGTTACAGCCAAAGGTTACCCCACGGTTAGAACAACGGATATGACTGCTGATGGGCGTATTGAGTTAAGCGATCCACCACGTGTTGAAGTTGATACTGGAAAACTTAATTTATACGGCCTTCAAAAAGGCGATTTGTTGATTACTCGCTCTGGCAGTATTGGAACAATGGCATTGTTTACTTTGGATATTCCGGCCATTCCAAGCGCATATTTGATTCGAGTGAGACTGCCTGAAGGTTCGCTTCCAGAGTTTTTTTTGTTGATGTTGATGAGTCCGTTAGGTCAGTCCTACCTTGGTTTAAATACTACTTCTGTAGGCGTGCCCAATGTTAATGCAAACAAAATGGCTGAATTTGTTATGCCGGTACCAGGCATCACTGAGCAAGCAAGAATTTTGGATAAGGTTCATGAGCTAATGGCTCTTTGCGACCACCTAAAAGCCAACGTCAAGCAGTCCCAACAAACCAACCTGCAATTGGCCAATGCCATTGTAGAACGCGCTGTCGCCTGACCCTCCCCTGATTTTTATAAACACCGCCTGCCCAGCACTAACCCAAAAAGCAGGCAGGCGGATATCTCTCAAATATAGACGTCGACCTATTACTATTCTGCTGTAACAGTAGGATCATGGTGGCCATTTACTCTACCCCGTTTCTGGCCAAGGAATATGCCTATGTCCGCCTATCTGCTTACCTGGAACCCCAAACACTTTTCTCTGGGCGGAGATGGCTCGGAAGATGGCAGCCTGAAATACCAGGTGGGAGATGAAATTACCTGGTCCTGCAGCAGCAAACAGCCACAACCGGGGGATACGGTCTATCTGGTCAGGCTGGGGGAAGAGCCCCGAGGGCTGATTGCCAAAGGCACAGTCACCCAGGGCAGTTTTACCGATCCGGATTTTCGGGATAACTCCGAAACCCGCAACTGCATCCGTTTTCGTTTTGACGATATGCGTCTGGAGCAGGCTGATGGCTCCCTGCCCATGCTGATGGTGGTGAATGCCTTTCCTGAACAGAAGTGGAGCCCTCAGTCTTCCGGTATCGAAATTCAGCCGCAGTACCTGACGGAGCTGGAAAAATCATGGGCAGCAGGCAAAGGAAAGCACAGCCTGGAGGTTATGTTGCAATGGGTATACGACCAGAAAGGTGGCAGTAAAGGCTGGCAGGCGACCTATGAAAAGGTGTGCCAGAAGGCCGTTGCCATAAAAACATCAGGTACGTTATCCACCCAGGATGTAAGGGCCATCTGGTTTGAGCGTTCAAATGGTGTTTCCAGTGTAGGCGCTGGTGGTCTGTACCAGAAAGATATGGATAACAACATTCCCCTCCTTGAAAGCATGACGCTGGATATTCTGAAAGACCCTTCGCCAGCAAGATTTACCCAGATTCACAAAGACTGGCAGAACGGCACATTCTCCAAAACAAATCGAGCTGTGATTAACCGGGTGTTTGCAGTGGCTGACCCGGAGCATCTGACCACGATTATTAATTCCCGCGATGTGAATACTGTTTTCATGGTATTGCAGAGCCAGTTTGAAATGTCTCTGCCCCGTAATGGTAACTGGAACGAGTGCAATCGGGCTTTTACCGGGGCCGTCAGTGAATTACTGAAAAACGGCTGGAGTGCCATCGAGAGGAATATCGCCCTTTGGTATTTCTTTGAATGTATTTATCACACCAATAAACAACAAAACCACCAGCCAGAACCTCTGGTACCGGAAACAGAAGACGCCCAGGATATGGGGGAGAGCATGATGTCCGCAGGCACCAATACCATTTTGTATGGCCCTCCTGGTACAGGAAAAACCTTCCATACCATTGAAGCCGCCGTGCGTAAGGCTGAACCGGGGTTCCCTATTCCTGAAGACAGGGAAGAATTGAAGCGGAAATATGATGAATTGGTAAAAGCCGGTCGCATCCGGTTTGTGACTTTTCACCAGAGTTTCAGTTATGAAGAGTTTGTGGAAGGGCTAAGGGCTGAGTCTGATGATGGCCAGATCAGCTATGACATTGCCCCCGGCATTCTTAAACAGATTTGTATGGATGCTGCCGCTGGTGTTGCTGTTTCTGAATCTCCTCTGGAAACAGCTATACAGGCTTTACAGGAACAACTGAATGGTGGAGAGCGAATAGAGCTGGAGACCCAAACAGGAAAGTCTTTTGGTGTGAAATATCATGGGAACAAAACCTTTAGAGTTTTCCCGGAAAATACTGTCCATGATGATTTAGGGAAAGGATACCCGGTCTCCATAGAACATATCCGGAACCAGTACCGGAGGACTAACCTGGATAAGATTTACAATATTTCTTATGTGCGGAGCATCCTTGATTATCTGGTTGAGCAACACAACGTCCCGGCGTTTTCTGCCAAGCCAGCACAGGGCAGGCAGAACGAATTTGTGTTGATTATTGATGAAATCAATCGGGGCAATATCTCCAAAATATTCGGTGAGCTGATTACCCTTATTGAGCCTTCCAAACGTGCCGGGCAGAAAGAAGCCCTGACGGTTCAGCTCCCTTATTCCAAGGATGAGTTCTCGGTACCCTCCAATTTTCACATTATCGGCACCATGAATACCGCTGACCGCTCCCTGGCGATGATGGATACCGCCCTGCGACGCAGGTTCGACTTTCAGGAGATGATGCCGAACTGCGGTTTGCTCTCTGATGTTGCCGTGAGTGAGGTGAATGTTGGCGAGATGCTGAAGGTAATGAACCAGCGTATCGAGTATCTGTACGACAGAGAGCATACTCTGGGACACGCCTTCTTTATGCCGCTGCAAGATATTGATGACGAGCAGGCACGATTGGATGAGCTGGCTTCTATCTTCAAGAATAAGGTCATCCCGCTGCTGGAAGAGTACTTCTTTGAAGACTGGGACAAAATCCGCCTGGTGCTGGGAGATAACCAGGTCACAGACCCTGAAGATCAGTTTGTTAAACAAACTAAAACGACCGGTCAGTCACTCTTTGGTAACGACTACCAGGATGATTCTTTCGACAGTGAGAATGTCACCTACCAGAGAAACCCGGATGCCCTGCAAAATATTCAGGCGTACCGAAAAATCACAGCATTCGTGGCCGGAGATGCGTGATGGCTGGCGATGTCATCACCGTTTTTGAGTATGGCTACTTAAGCCCGAAGGTTGAGGATGGCCGCTGCAAAAAGATCACCGGCAAGGCGTTCCTCTACCTTGAGAATTTGTGCCTGAATCAGGATGAAGAGACACCGGCATTTCTTCGCCTTTGCTCCTGGGGCGGGCACAAGGCGCTGCAGGTGCGGAACTATGTCGGGGTGATTCATACCCCGACCGGTGTGCAGATTGAGGTGCTTCCCAAAACCACCACGACAGAAGCAGAGGGGGAGTCCCGTGAGGCTCTGCTTAATATGCTCAGGCATTTGCGAGCATTCCGGCATATTGAAACCACCGATGCGCTGGTGGCCACGAAACAGATGCCCCTGCTTGAGGTGTTTATCCGCCAGTTTCTGCAGAGTGTCAGCCATCTGGTAAAACGGGGCCTGTGTTCCGAGTATGTGCGCCGGGAGGATAACCAGAACTTTATGAAAGGCAAACTGCTGACCTCAAGGCAGCTTCGCCATAATCTGGTCAATCAGCACCGCTTTTACGTTGAGTACGACGAATACCTGCAAGACCGTCCGGTTAACAGGCTTATCCATACGGCATTAATTCGTGTAGCAGGCATCACCCGTTCCAATGCCAGCCAGAAGTTGTGCAGGGAACTGAACTTTGCCTTTCAGGATGTGCCGTTGAGCAAGGATATTCCGGGTGACTTCTCCACCATGAAGGTCAGCCGGGGGATGGAGCATTACAAAACACCATTGGCCTGGACCCGGTTAATACTGGAAGGCTTCTCGCCTCTCTCCATGAGTGGAAAGGAGCAGACCATATCCCTGCTGTTCCCGATGGAAGCTGTGTTTGAAGCTTACGTGGCCAGCATCCTCCGCAGACAACTCAAAAAGCCCTACTGGTTAAAAGAGCAGGCCAGCTCCGAATCCCTGGTGGATTACGGTACAAGCCGCTGGTTCCGCCTCAAGCCTGATCTGTTAATTATGAAAAATAAGCAAACGGTCGTGCAGGTGCTGGATACCAAATGGAAGCTGCTGGACAGCGCCAAGGGCAATGGCAAAGACAAATTCGGCCTCTCCCAGGGGGATTTTTACCAGATGTTTGCTTATGGCCATAAATACCTGGAGGGGGCAGGGGATATGCTGCTGATCTATCCGAAAACGGAGCGATTCAGTAAGGCTGTTAAGCAGAGTTTTGATTTCAGTGATGACTTAAGACTTTGGGTGGTGTCGTTTGATATACACCCGGCAGCTTCTGATCATACAAGATTTAACTTTCCCGAATCCTTGTCACCGTTTTCGGAGCAGACCGGGTAACTTGTGAAGGGCTATTTTCAGGAAGTCATGCATACCGGCAGGCAACGGCTGAATGCCTGCCTGTGCTTTGACTGGATAACTTACCTGAGCCGGTTTTCTCTCTTTTTGGCAGCCTCCCAGACTTTCAGGTCAGTAATACTCCACTTCGGGTAGGCGTTTTGGCTGGCAGTGATGGGAGCTGGGAAGTCTGCCTCAGCACGCATGCGATCAAATGTTGAGGGGGATACTCCGTAGCGTTTGTAGCACTCCGGGCGGCTCAGGTATTCCTTTTCAAGTGGTTGAGGTTTCGACAACCTTTGCTGAATTCTTTCCAGCACAGAGTCTGGTTGTCCGATGGTAATACGAAAGGTGTCGTTCTTCATTGTTATGTCTGGCCGTTGTTGTGGTACGTATAAAAATTAAGCCTATGCAAGGAAAACAATGCTGCAAATTTTTTTGCATTTCTGGTGAATATGCACCTTCTTAGCCTTGGTCTATAGCTTGTTTCAATATGCCAATTAAGCATTTATAGGTGATCCTTCTGGCTGCATATACTGCTTCGCCCAGTCCGTGAGTGTGGAGGAAAGGTGTATGTATGACTCAATATCCCGTAATGATGTTGCCTGGTTAAATTCAACCAGGGCCAGAATCACTGACGCCCGCATATTCACAAGGTTTATGCTGAACAGGCAGACACTATCGCTGTACTGGCAGGTGGGTGACTCAATGCTGAAGTGGGAAAAAGAGCATGGGACACGTTGGAGTCATCGTGATGTGAAATTTTTTGCCAGATACCTGAAGCGACATTTTCCCCTCTTTACGGAGTTTGAGCCTGGCAACCTGTTATATATGCGCAAGTTTGCTGAGGCTTGGCCGGATTTTCATGAGAAGGAACTCTGGCAGAGTATCGGTTGGTTAAGCTGGGAACATAACATTCTGCTGTTGGATAAACTGAAGTATCGTTATTCAAGATACTCCTACGCAAAGCAGGCATTGGAGAACCGCTGGAGTGTTCGGGAACTGGAGTTCCATCTTGAAAGGGCCATGGATATAAAGAGCCCCGGGAGCATCAGGGTGTGTATGCGCCAACCCTCTGGTTCAAAGCATAAGGTTGAGAGTGTGTTCAGGAATAAACCGGGATAGAAGAAGCCGGCGGGCTTAGGCCCGCCATCTGTATATGAATGGCTCTGCTATCCGCCCCAGTCTACATCGCCTCCGATATATTTCTCGAATGCTTTGCGGCACTCATCCAGTGGGGGGAGCTGGTAATAGCGTTCACCACCTGCACGTTTATCCTGAACAGGAAGAATTGCCCGGAATTTCTTATGGAAAAGACCACTGCCACCACTGCGCTGTTTCCAGTGAGGGAGGGACTCCTGAAAGTGTCTGAACAGGTCTTTCTTACTTATCTGGTGTGGCCAGGAACTTTGAGAAACGAACTCTCCAGCCACCAGGCTCTCGTATATCCAGTTATCCTCTTCACTGAGGTGTAAAAGCTTTTGTTCGGTGAGAACTGGCGTTTTTGGTACAGACCGCAGCTGTCGTTGGCTGATATCTTGATGCAGAAGATAGTGAAGCAGTGCTGCCGGGCCACCATTACTGCATTCACGCGTTAATGCCTTGAAGTATTGGTAATCACCACTGCGATGATCGCTGGGTTTGAGGGCCAGAAAGCGCCTGTCATCTACGTCTGCGGGTAAAACTCTGGTGTTATTGCTCGCCATTATTAAGCGAACAAAGTTCCTGACGGTGAACATATCCCGTCCTTTAGGATTGACTGTGCGGGTGGGCTCCGTAATGAGTGACTTTAAAGAGCCTGCGGTAGAAGCGTTTCCGTCAAACATGGCTTCATCAGCAAAAACAAGCAATGTGTGTGCTAAGTGGACGGTATGATGGCCCGTCAGCATCTCTGGGTTGTGAACACTCATATAGTGATGACCAAAGATGTGGCCAAAATAATTGACGAAGATCCCTTTCCCTGTGCCTTGTCCGCCCAGAAGAGCGACAGCTATGCCGGGTAACACGGATGGGTGCTGGACAGCATCAGCCATCCAGTCGAGGAGGTACTCGTAATGCTCTTTATTGCCAGAACAGATGACTTCCTTAACGTGCTGGAGGAATAGGGAGCAGTCTCCGTTAGGGGTTGTTTCTACGGCAAAGCCTTTCCATAGGTTATAAGAATTCGGACATGGCGAGCTTGAGGGGTCGAACACGACCTTGTCATATTGTCTTCTATCTGGGTGCTTTAACCACTCAGGAGCGATGGGCTTACCATATGGAGTTCTTTTGTTCGCTAGGAACATACGAAACTCATTAGGCAATAGAGCGACAGGCCCTTCGGGAGTTTCACGCATGATGACGTTTTTGCCACCTTGAAGAGCCAGCGAGAACTCTTCGTTGATGGCCTGAACCCACGGCTCAGAGGAACTTTGTTTTCTCTGAACTGTCCGGTGAATGCTTTCGACTGTGGCACACACCTTCTCATCCGGCAGCGGTGGTACGCAGCACTTAAGGTTCCAGATTTGGGCCAGCAGTTGTGCATCCTGACATGAGACACCATTTTTGAAATGTCTGCCAAGCATGGTCGTGAGTGCTGTAGTTCTTTCTCCATCCCGGAATACCTGCTGCTGGCTGGATGAAAGGCAAGGCTTTGGCTGAGGTAAGGATTGAGAAGATGGCGTTAACCCTAGCCCGGAAGTTAACTGCTGAACGCTATAGACGGGTTCTGCATTTACCTTAACAATACGGCTTCTGAAGGGCGTGCTTTTCAGGTGATCGAATCCGGGTACTCGCATTAACCTCGGCAGATCGCAGACAGAGCTATCTCCATTAAACAATCGTGCAAGTTCTTTTTGCAGGCAAGGGAACTGTTCCAGCGTGCAATCCTCTACTTGCCAGTAGGCATGAAATCGACCAGGGCTGGATTCAATAACCAGGTGAGGTTTGAGAGGGGCATTTAGAACAGGGTCGATGGGGAAACCATCCAGATCAACAAACAGGGTACGAACACCAAGGATGTTCTCTGCTCGCCTGCCCTTTAAATCGGTTTGGTTGGGCGTAAAGAATACGCCTGCTCCATTAGCATTAGCCTCTCTGAGCGTGGGTTCAAGTACGTTATATGAGCCGTGCAGTATTTTGCTATGTACGTCACTGCCTTTTTGCTCTGGGAGTAGCTGAAAGGTCTGGGGGGCATTTGACCCACCAAACAGTTTCAGGAAATTATGGGCGTCATCCTGTGGGACGACATTTTCATGAGAAGTACTCATAATCAAAGTCCTTTTGAAGAGTTAATACCGGCATCCGTGCCGGTTTTTTTTGAGCGTTAGTTGCACATATCCAGTTCAACCAGCCAGTCTGAGACTGTGTGCTCAAGCCATCCGATAGAGTTTTTGCCGTAATGTATTGGGGGTGGCAGCCAGCCATCTTCTACCCAGCGATAGATAGTGCTGCGACTGACATTCCCCAGGCGTTCCTGCACATCAGGCATTCGCAAGATACGGGGTGGTGTTTGGTAGGACATAAAGAGCTCCGGTGTGTTGTCAAAGGAGCCCGTAGGATAAAAAGCAATCTCGGATAGGTCGTCCCTGTCCAAAATTTCTTCAGATGATGTACGGGGAAGGCTGTTTTCTTGTGCAGGTTGTGCTGTTGGTTTGCATCTATCCAGGCAAGGCAGGGAAAAGCGCGTTTTAGAGTTCTTATATATTTTTATTTCTTTATAAATGGTTGGATAGGGTGGATAGATTGGATAAATAAAATCCATAGAAATGCTAAAAATTGTCGAGGCATCAGAAATGGGGCCCGCTTACCGGTTTGACATCCGGGCCCTGCCACCGCCCCCCTCCTTCGATTTTGACCCTCCCCCCCTATACCTGTTACTGAACGTTTTCATGATGAGTACTCTTTGAGAGCGAGCCATAAGGAAAGGGCTCTTTGGATAACCCAGTGAATAATAAGTAGCGAAGTGATTTTGCGAAGGGTAAACCACGGAGCTGAGAAGGTGTGAAACAGAGCGAAGGGACACGGTTAAGGTCTGCACTTCACCGAGACCATTACCGAGACTAAAAGCCAAAAACTAAAAAGAGGTGAGCAGCTATTAACTGTTCACCTCTTGTGGATTATGGTGGGCCCAGGAGGACTCGAACCTCCGACCAATGGATTATGAGTCCACTGCTCTAACCAACTGAGCTATAGGCCCTTATGCGTGATATTTGACGAAATCATGCGGCGCTGATTATACCCATGGAAACTATGATGTTCCAGCCTTAAGCCCTCAAAGAATAACAATATTTCTTTTGTTTTCAATCAGATCGGGAGCTTTGGGCTGTTTGCGGTTTTCGTTGATCAGGTATTAATTCATATCAACCTGTTCAGGGTGCCAGTAATTGTGAAAATAGCGGCTTTCATGCTGGAGAAACAGATTATAGAGCACCTGATGAAAGCCTGGCAGATAATCTTCTGCAGGCGCAGGTGGTGGATAAAGACGTTAGATTGAGAAAGAAGATGCTGGCTGGGCTGTTTTACATATCTTGCTGACTGGATAGTCTGAATATGAACCCTGCTGTAGCTGGAGCTGAATACCTGCTTTGCCAGTGGCCTCCAGCTAGAGTGATCCATACCTACCAGTCTATACCTTTCCGGGCCTTTACACCGGCTCGGTATGCGTGGCGTTCGTCTTTCACTTCGCTGATTGTGTCTGCAATATCGGTAAGCTCTTTCGGGCAGCCCCGACCGGTAATAATCACCGACTGCATCTTGGGGCGGTTATTAATGGCTTCAATAATTTCACCGGTATCCACATAGCCATAACGGGCGATATAGGTGATCTCATCCAGCAGAACCAGGCTGAGTTCCGGGTTTGTCAGCATTTTCCTGGTTTCTGTCCAGACCTCCTGGGCGGCTTTGGTATCAAGTTCTTTGTCCTGGGTATCCCAGGTAAAGCCGGTTCCCATTACATGGAACTGAACACCAAGTTTTTCCAGAATATTGCGTTCCCCGCAGTCCCATTTGCCCTTTATATATTGTGCGACGCCGGCTTTCAGGCCGTGGCCAACACATCGCAGTACAGTGCCAAAGCCAGAGGTGCTTTTGCCCTTGCCGTTGCCGGTTATCAGAATAACAATGCCGCGTTCTTCCGTTGCCGCTGCGATATGGCTGTCTATATGCTCTTTCTTGCGCTGCATGCGCTGTTTGTATTTTTCATCTTTGCTGGCATCAGAGCTGGACATGGAAACTCCGTCAGAGTGTAAGCCGATGGAAGTGGGGCAGATGAACTGCCCCGGATATTAGATCAGATAGATGGGGACCAGGAAATATTTGCGAAGATGCCGCGGGGTTCTTCATAAAACCCTTTTACCGTTTCGTACTTTTTATTCAGAATGTTAACGGCTTTCAAACCTGTTTTAACGTCTTTAGTAATCTGCCAGCTGGCACGCAGGTCGATCGTACCATAGCCGGATACTTTCCTTTTGTTGGCAGAATCACTATAGGAATGACTGCGTGCAGTGAAGGTGCCTCCATAGGAGAAGTCGCCGGATTTGCGATCGGCAATCAGGTTAAAGGTTTGTCTGGCTCTTTGGACAAGGACTTTATCCGTCTTGCGATCTTTCGGGTCGAGCACTGTCAGGTTGGTTGTCACCGTCCAGTTTTCAATTTTCACTGTGGTATTGGCTTCAAAACCACGAATACGGGCTTTGTTGACGTTTGATCTGATAACTTCATTGTGGGATTTCTGAGAATTGACAATCAGGTTATCAATATCATTCTGGAAGGCTGAAATGCTCCATGACCAATGATTATAATTACCGCGAAGTTCAATTTCCTTGTTCTTTGCATTCTCGGGTTTCAGGTTCGGATTGCTCAGATATATGGTGCCAAAGTTCTGCGGAGGGGCATAGAGATCCTGAAAAGTCGGGGCTCTGAATGCCGTACCATAACTGGCGATCAATCTCATGCTGTATGGAAGGTTAAGCCCCCACGCTGCATTACCGGTGGTTTTTACGCCGTAAGCTTCATTGTCATCTCTTCTCAGACTCACTTGCACATCACTTTTATCAAATGTTGTCTGTCCCTGAATAAAAGCGGCCTTATTATCACGACTGGTTTCTGTAAACTTTACAGAGCTGTCGACGGTATCTTTATAGTAATCCAGACCGGCAATGATGAGACTGCTTTCGCCGACAGAAACATCATTCTGCCAGCTTATTAAGTCACGCTTTGTTTTGTACTTATTAGGATAGGCTGTGCGTACTGCACGATTATCATCGACATTACGAGAGAAATTAACAGAGGCTTTCCAGAACTCGTCAATTTTGTAGTCTACCCCTAAAGAGGCTGAGGAGTTGCTGAACTCTGTTCTGGGTTTTTGAGTGCCGAATTCATCGTATTCTGAAACACCCTCACTGTTCAGGAAACTGATATGCCCCGCCAGCTTGTCTGAAAAATCATGACCAATCTTCAGGCTGCTGGTTGTGTTGTAATAAAAGTCATTATCATTTTGAGGTGAAGTTTTGGCATCAGTGCGATCATAACCATCAGTTATAAACCGGCTGATACCGAAGTGATAACGGGTATTTTCATGGGTACCTGAAACGTTAGCATTTGCTGTTCGAGTATTGCGGCTACCATAACCAATGCCAAAAGTTACTTTTGGTTCAGCAGTGCTGCTGCGGGTAATGATATTGACTACACCTCCTATTGCATCCGCCCCATAAAGGCTTGCTCTGGGGCCTCTCACGACTTCAATGCGTTGAATCTGATCTGGATCCAGATACTCGAGGCTGGCCGATCCAGAGGTTGCGCTGCCAATTCGCTGGCCATTTATCAGTATCAGTGACTGGCTTGATGTTGTTCCCCTGATCATGAGCGGGGCCCTTGCTCCCGGGCCGCCATTACTGTTTATCTGGATGCCAGGTAATACACCAAGAAGTTCCGGCACGCTGCTGGCCTGGCTGTTCTCAATATCTTCCCGGGTAACAACTGAAACAGGTGCAAGTGCCTGGTCAACCGTTTGTGCCATCCGGCTGGCTGTAACAACAACCTCTTCAAGCTCATAAATATCTTCACTGGTCTGAGCTGAGACGGCTTGTGTAGAGACAGCGAGTGCAAGAGGCAGAAGGGTTGCTGGTATTTTTTTTATGTTCATGTGTGTCCGTAATTAAGGTCGGTGTGTTGGATTCCCGCAACGGGGCCGACGGTACGGAACGAAAGGCAGGTTTCAGCGCATCTTCGCACTGTGAGAGATAGTCCTTAGACTCCTGGGTAATCCCGCCCAACATCCGTATATGTATACAAGGCAGGTCTCCTGACTCCAGAGATACTTCATCCATCGTCTCCCCCTTCCCGGATGCTCTTACAGAATGCCTGTAGAACCTTTCCAGTGGTTTTTCACCGCTGTGTGTTGCGGCGGGAGACAGAATTCTCTGTCACAGTTGCGGGTACAGTCCGGGATTCTCACCCGGTTCCCTATTAACCTTGTTAGTGATTACTATCAAGGTACCTATGTATGTTGCCAATACTACTGATGTCCGGTGATTGTGTATAGGTTGTAACAAAGGCATGTAGACGAAAAACGGGCAGGATGGCTGTCCTATAGTGGTTTCAGGATCTCGTGATTGAGTTGTTCACAGGGAGTGTGATCCACTATGAAACCCCTAGCAGTAGCACTGTCAATCAGTGCATTAGGGCTGAGTTGTGCTGTGATTGGTACTGATGCCAGTGCCGAAAGTTCGACAGCCGCCAGACACATGGCTGGCGCTCAGCGGGAAGTCGGGCAGCGTGTTGACGCCTGGGAGCAGTTGATTACCCGTCTGCGTACTGCGCCAGACAATGTTCGTATCGAACAGATCAACCGTTTTTTTAACGCTATTCGTTTTCGCAGTGACCAGAATGCCTGGGGAAAGGAAGACTACTGGGCTTTACCCAGGGAGTTCCTGAACCGGGGTATTGGGGATTGTGAAGATTACGCTATCGCCAAATACATTACGTTGCGTCGGCTGGGTATTTCCGATGAACGTTTGCGGTTGGCTTATGTGCGTTCGCTTACACTGCGGCAGGCCCATATGGTTTTGATGGTGGAAACCGATGATGGACGACAGGTCGTGCTGGATAACCTGACCAGTGCCCTGAAACCTCCTGAGAAGCGTAATGATCTTGATCCAGTATATTCGTTTAACAGTACCGGCCTGTGGCTGTTAAGTGATGATTACCAGGAAAGACGAATCGGGCAGGCCTCCCGTTTACCCCATTGGAAAGCTATTCAAAATCGTTCGATTGATAGCCATATCTGGCCCAAAGGGTAACAATAAAGGGGGAATCAACGTCTATTGATAGAGCATGAACTTCTGAGGGCAAAGGATGTACTCAGGAAGAAGGTCTATTATAGGCGTTTACCTCTTCGATTATATTTTATCCGCCCGATGAGTGTTTTCTTGAAGTTTCCTCTTGGCAAATTCCTGCGATGCATGGGCTTTGTTATAAGCATTTTTTTCCCGGTGCCAACCATTACTTATGCAGGTTCATCTGAAACCATTGCTTATATTGAAAGCCTGCTTGCAGAAGGCAAAGAAGTGGGACTCTTAATTATTGATATGCAGACCAAAGAGCTGGTCAATTTCAACGCAGATGAATTCCTGAGTGTTATCCAGTCGCAGATTGCTGTTATCGAACACTTCACCGTCAATGAAGGGGGAGAACTCCGGTTGCGCAAGGGCCTCAATGTTTACAATGTACTTATGAAAGGTAAAGGGCCTGCTATATCAGAACTCTCAAGGGTCATGGGAGAGCGAAGTATTAGAAAAGTATTCCTTAAAGGTAAATTTGACGCATTTGCCCAACCTGTTGAGGTGGTGTCGGATGAGGGTGAGGGAGAACTGAGTGAAAGCATGTATACCGAACTGGCGGCTCACCTGCGCTTTGAAAATGTCACGGATGTTATTCCTGTCGGCTGCTATGACTTTATGTGTGTCCGGGCAACCGCAGAAGGCGCTTTGAGAGAGGGGTTTTCAGTGGCTATAGATCGGGATCTTAATATATTTTACAAACAGGATACTGCGGAGAATATAGGCAGAAGAACATATCGGAGAAAAATGGAGAGGCAGTGGCGGGATTTGCTTAAAGACGATTCTCCTATTCATGTGATTTCCAACTCAGCGGTTTCCAGTCGATGTAGCATTATGTGAGTAACGCAGAATGTTTTCTGGTCATATCGCCTAAGCCAAGTTAATTAATAAAGCCCCTATGAGTTCTGCTCAGCTTTGCCCATAATAGTCCGAACAAGTTGCACCTGCTGGATTTTAAGGGGATGTCATGGGCCTGGAGAGTTGGAAAGAACGGCTGGCAGATATAACGTCAGTAATTGGCGGGCGTAATCTGGGACGCATAATCGCGGTAATTGTCGGTATTTACCTGCTGGTTGTTATTGTTCTCGGGTTTTACTGGAGCAGTGAACCTGCCCTGTTTAATGTTCGGACTAACGCCAAGGCAATGGCCGCAGAGCTGAATCGGCCGGTTGTCCCTGGGTTTACCTCTACTGCAACAGCCATACGCATAGCTGAAACCCTGCTGGATAAACCCGGTGGCTATTTGCGCAATGATATAGCACCTCCAGGTGTATTCCTTGATAACATGCCCAGCTGGGAGTTCGGCGTGCTGGTGCAGCTCCGTGACTTTACCCGGGCCATGCGCAGAGAATTCAGCCGGTCACAGTCCCAGTCCAAGGAAGATCCTGATCTGGCCCTGGCGGAACCTCAGTTTAATTTTGATTCCAATAGCTGGGCGTTACCTTCCAGTGAAAGCGAATATCGCCGTGGTATTAAAAAGCTGGACAGCTACCTGCTGCGCCTCTCTGATCCGAGTAACCCAGCTCAGTTCTACACCCGTGCAGATAACCTGACCCAGTGGCTGGGGGATGTGGAAACCCGACTTGGCTCCTTGTCCCAGCGTCTGAGCGCAAGTGTGGGTAAAACCCGCTTGAATACAGATCTGGCCGGTGATGCAGAAGCAGGTCAGTCCACCCCGGCAGGTGATGAAATGCTTGTAAAAACCCCCTGGATGCAGATTGATAATGTTTTCTACGAATCCAGAGGTACATCCTGGGCTTTGATTGAGTTACTGAAAGCTGTTGAAGTGGATTTTCAGGATGTTCTGGAGAAGAAAAATGCTCTGGTCAGTCTGAGGCAGATCATCCGTGAACTGCAGGAGACCCAGGCAACCGTGTGGAGTCCGATGATTCTGAACGGCGATGGCTTTGGCATCCTTGCCAACCACTCTCTGGTTATGGCGAACTACATTTCCCGTGCCAATGCTGCCATTATCGATCTGCGCAGCCTGCTGAAGCAGGGCTGATAAACTCTTTATGTGCCGGTTTAGTCCGGCACATACTTTTGAAATATATTCCTTATTTTTCTGTTATGGCTAAGTACAGTTCCGATAAAAGTGACGAAAGTCGTCTGGTTTACAGCACTGACCAGGGTCGTATACGTGAGACAAAAAAAGAAGAGGTTGTTCCTGAAACCGATGGTGTTGTTCGGGTAAGGCCTGAGAAAAAAGGGCGGGGTGGAAAAATAGTGACTGTCATCACAGGCTTGCCCATGACAGGCAATGACCTGAAAGGCTTTGCCAAGCAACTGAAGAAACGCTTTGGCGGCGGTGGCGCGGCAAAAGATGGTGCTATCGAGTTACAGGGCGACCATGTGGACACCATGGTCGCTGAGCTGATCCGCCTGGGTCATAACGCCAAGCGGGCCGGCGGATAAGCTTTGCTGTTAACCGCATTTATTTATTGTTAACAGACCGGAAGTATTTGATCGCCCCCTGAGTAGAGCTGTCCAGTTCACTCAGGTCTCCTTCCTTAAGTACCGGGTAAAGCTGTTTGCCCAGCAGCTTGCCAAGTTCAACCCCCCACTGATCGAAAGAGTTGATCTTCCAGATAACCCCCTGAACAAAAACCTTCTGTTCATACATCGCCAGAATGGCACCCAATGTTTTGGGGGTAATGCTTTCACACATCAGCAGATTGCAGGGGCGATTGCCGGGTACAACTTTATGGGGAGAAAGCTTCTCGATTTCGTCTTTGCTGAGATCGCTTTCCGCCAACTCTTTTTTCACATCTTCCAGGGTTTTACCGCAGGCCAAAGCATTGGCTTGTGCCAGACCGTTGGTAAACAGCCAGGGGTGTTGATCACCAACAGGGTAATGGCTGCTTGCAGGAAGAATCAGGTCGAGAGGTGTTACGCGGGTGCCTTGATGCATTAACTGCATATAGGCATGCTGATCATTTGTTCCGGCTCCGCCCCAGATGATAGGGCCGGTCTGGCAGGTAACGGCTTGTCCATCCTTCCGGGTACTTTTGCCGTTACTCTCCATATCAACCTGTTGCAGATGGTCAACCAGACCTCGCAATCCATGATCGTAACTGATAACGGCATAACTCTGTGCATCAAACCAGTGGTGGTACCAGATACCCAGCATAGCCGCTAATACGGGCATATTTTTCTCGGGAGGCGCTGTGCGGAAGTGGTTATCCATTTCTCCAGCGCCAGCCAGTAGCTCCAGGAATCTGTCATAACCAACAGTCAGGGCGATGATAAGGCCAATGGCTGACCAGAGAGAATAACGGCCACCCACCCAGTCCCACAGGGGCAGAATATTTTCTTTCGCTGCACCAAACTCTGTAGCTGCTTCAATATTGCAGGAAATGGCGATAAGGTGTTTGCACAGGTCACTCTCTTTAATGCCGTTTTCCAGCAGCCAGTTTCTGGCCGCTTTGGCATTGGAGAGCGTTTCCAGAGTGGTAAAGGTTTTGGAGGCAATAATAAACAGGGTTTGTTCCGGATCCAGAAGCGGTAGTTCACCGCTAATATCCGCGGGATCCATATTTGCCACATAATGGGGCGTAATTTGTTCTAGCCGGAATGGCTTCAGGGCATCGGTAACAACTTTCAGGCCCAGGAATGAACCACCAATACCAATATTAACAACCTGACGTATAGACTTCCCTGTATGCCCTGTCCATTCACCGGAATGAATACGCTCACAGATGGAACGCATTTGTCTGTGCATGGCCTGGATATCAGGTTTGATATTTACACCATCAACCAGCACAGGTTCTTCAGGTGTGGATGAGTGTATATCGGCTGATCGCAGAGCTGTATGCAGAACAGCGCGGTTTTCTGTGGTGTTAATAATCTTTCCGCTGAACTGGGCTTCTATAGCATTCTGTAGCTCTGCTTCTCGAGTGATCTCGGTAAGTTGACTAAGAATTTCCTCATCCACAAGGTTGCGGGAGTAATCCAGCAGAAGATCACAGGCATATAAAGAGAAGCGGTCAAAGCGGTTACCCTCTTGCGCGATAGCCCTGCGCAGGAAATCTCCTGTTATCTGGTGTCTGAGGGAATCGAGTTTCTCAGATGCCTGATAATCAGGCAGTGAAGATAACAAGGTTTGTGCAGTCATTTGCAAGAAGACTCCATAAGGCTAGTCGTGACTCTATTGTAATAGCATTAGCAACGAACGACTGTTCCGGTTTATGAAATAACAAAAAGCCACCTGTCATCAGATGGCTTTTTGTTATTTACTGTGCCGATTGTTATTCAGTATTTCGGAGTACAGGTCTATCAGGCAACCTGAACCGGAATAGCATTGGCACTGTGGCTGACAGTATTATCCGGGTTCATGTAAATCAGTGCTGGCTTGTGGCTGGCACATTCATCTTCTGAGTAGCTGGCGTAGGCGCAGATAATAACGCGGTCTCCGGGAGAAACCAGGCGGGCCGCAGCGCCGTTCATGGAAATCATGCCGGAACCGTCTTCACCTCGAATAATGTACGTCGTAAAGCGTTCGCCATTATCTTTGTTGTAGATCTGAATTTGTTCGAACTCGCGCAATCCCGCCATATCCAGCAGTTTGCCGTCGATAGCGCAGGAACCTTCATAGTTCAGAACTGCGTGAGTCACGCTGGCCATATGAAGTTTGGCCTTGAGCATTACGTTCTGCATCAGGAGCTTCCCTTGTTTTAAGCTGCACCGCGGCAGATCTTTATATGTCCCCGATACCGCGGTTGCAAAAAATACTTGTTCGCGCGCAGCTTTACAAGTCGATCTGAATATTATCAATCAGCCGGGCTTTACCCAGGCCTGCTGCTGCAAGAATCACCAGTTCTTTGTCTTCCGGACTGGCGGGGCGCAGGTCTGAGCGACGAATAATATTAAAGTAATCCGGCTGGAATCCGGCTTCCGCCAAACTGGCGATAGCGTCCCGTTGAATAATATCGTAATTGCTGGCACCGGAGGTAATGGTGTCTTTGGCCTTTAACAGCTCTTTGTTCAGCAGGCTGGCCTGCTCCAGTTCTTCCGGAGACAGGTAACCGTTACGGGAACTCAGGGCCAGGCCGGTTTCTGAGCGGGCAATAGGTGCGCCAATAATGTCAACGGCAATGCACAGGTCACTCACCATCTTGCGGATAATGCAAAGCTGCTGGAAATCTTTCTCGCCGAAAACCGCAACATTGGGTTGAACAATATTCAGCAGTTTGGTGACAACCGTGGCAATACCGGTAAAGAAGGTCGGACGGGATTTGCCGCAGTGCATACCGTCCAGAGCATCCACTTTCACAATCGTATGATTATCCAGTCCTTCCGGATAAATAATATGGGACGCAGGTGCGAACACCATATCCACATTATGTTCTTCCAGCAGTGCTTCATCCTGGGCCATGGTACGGGGATAACTGTGGTAATCCTCGTTGGGGCCAAACTGCATCTGGTTAACATAGATGCTGACAATCACAATATCTGCCAGAGTCTGGGCCTTGGTCACCAGGCTCAGATGGCCGCCGTGAAGATTGCCCATGGTGGGAACCAGGGCAACCGTCTTCCCGGCAGCTTTTACGCTGTATACGTAATCCCGAATATCTGCGACGCTATAAACCGTTCTCATGCATTAAATCCATGCTCAGGAGCGGGAAATTTCCCGCTTTTAACGTCATTCACAAACTTGGCGACAGCTTCCGCAGGCGTGGATGTTTCTGCCATAAAGTCTTTTACAAAACGGGGTTTGCGGCCATTGGTCATGCCGAGCATGTCGTAAATTACCAGAACCTGGCCGTCGGTATCGGAACCTGCGCCAATACCAATAACCGGCACGGAAACAGATCGGGAAATTTCACTGGCGAGGGGGCTGGGAACACATTCGAGAAGAAGGATGTTGGTACCTGCTTCAACCAGAAGGCGGGCGTCCTCTATCATGCGGGCTGCGGATTCTTCATCCCGGCCCTGCACTTTATAACCACCCAGCATGCTGACAGATTGAGGTGTCAGCCCCAGATGTACACAGGTGGGAATACCACGCTCGGACAGTCCACGGACTGTATCGCACAGCCAGCGACCGCCTTCGAGCTTGATGATTTCCGCGCCGGCCTGCATCAGGCGGGCACAGTTGGTGTAAGCCTGCTCTATTATCGCGCAGGCCATAAACGGAATATCTGCCATAATCATGGCATCGGTATTTCCCCGGCTGACACAGCGGGTGTGGTAAACCATATCGTCCATAGAGACGGGAACAGTGGAGTTACGTCCCTGAACAACCATGCCCAGAGAGTCTCCTACCAGAATGATTTCAGTGCCTTGGCTGCTGACCATATGCGCCTGTGTGGCGTCATAGGAAGTCAGGCAGGTGAATTTCTCACCGGCCTTTTTTTGTTCCAGCAGGGTATGCAGAGTAGTTTTTGTCATAAGCCCTGGATTTGTTTTTTCCATCACTGGTGGGGCTGAAAAGCTGGCCGTAGCAGTTCAGTCCTGATTCAGACGGGCTATATTGGTGGAATTCAGGATGTATTTCCAGTGCAACATTTACCTGTTTGGCAAGCGTGTATACCTGAATGCTTCTGTGGAATTCTGCGTTAGACTGGGATTACCGGTATGGCAGCCTTTTCAGATCCAGGCACAGCCTAAAGTTCCGAAGACTTGGGATTGAAATAATGCCTGCCTTTTCGACATGACATAATTTCCTCTATCAGCTGCCGGTAATCCGGCTCATTATGGACAAGATCAATCTCCGAGGCGTTAACAATCAGCAGGGGAGAGGCTTCGTAATAGTGGAAGAAACTGGCATAGGCTTCATTGAGCCGTTTCAGGTAGCCGTTGCCAATTAATCGTTCGGCTTCTATACCCCGTTCCCGAATACGCTCTTTCAGAACATCCACAGGGGCCTGCAGATAGATCACAAGATCAGGCCGGGGCAGATCACGGGTCTGCATATCCCAGGCACGCTCATAAAGCTCCAGCTCGTGGCTGTCCAGGTACATTTCCGCAAACAAACGGTCTTTTTCCATACAGAAATCAGACACCCTTACAGGTTCGAACATATCGTTCTGGTGCAGAGTCTGTAATTGTGTGGCCCGCTGAAACAGGAAATGCAGCTGCGTCGCCAGTGCAACCTGGCGGGGGTGGCGGTAAAACCGTTCAAGAAAAGGATTTTCCCGCGGAGGCTCTTCAAGAAGAACGTTATAGTTGAATGTGCTGGCAAGGCGCCGGGCGAGGGTTGTTTTGCCTACGCCGACTGGCCCTTCAACGGCGATAAACTGAGGAAAGCTTTCTTTCACGCTACAGGAACTGTCGAGTGGGTTCGCGGTCAACCTCGTTGCTTCCATGCATGCTTTTCCTCTGTCTGTCCCGGGAGGCGCTTTTATAAGACAGCCATCAGGCTGTCTTCAGGCCGGCTGCGGCAGTTCTATTCGGCCAATCGCAGAAAGTCCTTTATCTCCAATTGTTTTTAAAAGCTTTTGCAGGCTTTGTCCAGTGGGAAGCACAAGGTCAGGGGAGATATCTGCCAGCGGTCTCAGTACGAAGTTGCGCCAGTGCATCTCTTTGTGGGGTACAGTCAAACGTTCACAGTTGATTGTCTGGCTTCCATAAAGCAGCAGGTCAAGGTCAAGGGTACGGGCGCTCCAGCGAATATGGCGCTCTCGCCCATGGGCCTGCTCAATAGACTGGGTGGCGTCCAGCAGCTCCAGAGGGGCAAGGTCTGTCTCAACTTTGATTACCGCATTGATATAGTCAGGCTGCCCTTCAGGCCCCACAGGATCACTGCGATAGAGCCGGGAAGCGGCGAGAAGCTCTGTTTGCTCGATATTGGCTATCTGTTCAACAGCCGAGAGCACCTGCTGCTCTGGCTGTTCGAGATTGCTGCCAAGGCTGATATAAGCAATGACGGACATGGGCCTTACTCAAAAGGAAACTGTTAGGACGAACGACCAGGGTTATTACGGGATGGTTTGCGTCTGCGACGTCGGTGACGGTTACGATTCTCCCCTGGTCCGCGATCATCGGATGAGTGAGAAGGTCTGGTGTGATCCTGAATGATCGGATTCTTCCGTTGGTAATCGGTCCACCAGTCACCAGCACCTTGCAGATCTTCCCCGGAGGCTTCCCGCAACAGAAGGAAATCATAGGCTGCCCGAAAGCGCGGATGGGCTGCCAGTTCTTCAATTCTGCGGGGCTGGCGACGTTCCAGGCGATGCTGCATATCCCAGATTTCCCGCATGGGAATGGTAAAGCGTTTGGGAATGGCTGTATGGGTACACTGGTTGGCAACAACCTGCATGGCGGCCTGATGTCCGGCAGGAGCCGGAGGCATACCCTGGGCAATCAGGTCATCCTGCATGGCCTTTAGAGGTGCCCAGAGTACCGCAGCATAGAAGAAGGCCGGAGTAACGGGTTTATCCTTCTGAATACGGTCATCAGTATTCTTGAGAGCCAGATCCAGCAATCGTTCGCTTTGAGGGTCATCCATCAGGGCAGAATCTGTTGCCGGAAACAGTGGTTGAAACAGGTCATATTCCCGCATTAAACGCAGGGTTTCCCGACCATAGCCGGACAGAAACAGCTTAAGGGTTTCATCAAACAGGCGGGCAGAAGGAATATCCCTCAGCAGGTGTCCCAGTTCTCGAATAGGCGCGGCGGTTTCCTGCTCAATATCAAAGTCAAGTTTGGCGGCAAAGCGCACCGCCCGCATCATGCGAACCGGATCTTCATGGTAACGGCGTACCGGATCACCAATCAGGCGAATCAGACGGTTATCTATGTCTTCTACACCGTTACAGAAGTCATGGATGCTGAAATCTTTTGTGGTGTAGTAGAGCGCATTGATAGTGAAATCCCGGCGAATAGCATCATCTTCAATGGTGCCGTAGACATTGTCCCGAAGAATACGCCCGGAATCTGAGTGATGAGATTTATCCTTGTGCTGCTTGCCATTGAGGTTGTCATGGTTGGCTCGGAATGTGGCCACTTCAATCATTTCCCGGCCAAACACAATATGAATCAGTTTAAAGCGCCGGCCAATAATGCGGGAGTTGCGGAACAGGGAACGCACCTCTTCGGGAGGTGCGCTGGTTGCCACATCAAAGTCTTTTGGAGAAAGACCCAGCAGCAGATCACGAATGCAGCCACCAACCAGCCAGGCTTCGTGACCCTGACTGTTCAGACGGTGAAGAACCTTCAGGGCATTATCACTGATGTGTCGGCGGGAAATGGTATGTTCGTCCCGGGGAATAACCTTGCGAACCGGTTCCTGGGATGTGGCCGGTTTTCCGTTGAAAAGCCTGGACAGGAATCCTACGAGTCCTTTGCGCCCGCCAGTCATAATATACTGTGATCTCTGGTTACTGCCATGAACAGAAAGCTGTTCGGTGCATGTGAAAAGGCACATATTAACATCTGGCCGGCAATAGAGACAGTTTGCCGGGGGCTGGAAGGTCAGGGTTTGTTGAGGTTAAGTAAAGGTTCAGGTCAGGCCGTTCAGGTAGAGAGATAGAGCCACCAGATCATATTCCCGGGGCATTGTTTGCTCAGGGCATCGCTGATCACCTGGCTGGCCATGGTTTTCTGCATATCCATCAACCACTGGGTATCGTCTATACGGCTTTCAATATACCAGGCGGGGTAAGAATGAAGTTTGCGGTCGTAGTAGGCGAGGGGGAACTGTATCTGCCGGGGCAGTTGGGGCAGGTTCTGATAGAAAGCCGTTACACATTCCTGAACAAGCTCTTCAGCCCGGTTATTGCGTTTGTTGATGTAGGTGGTGGATTCGCTGCGGTATTCGTCGTTGTAGGGGAGCATCATTTCCTGGTAACGGGCATCTATGCACTCTTCCATGGACAGGCTCAGGGGTGTTGCACCATAGCCCATTACTTCACAGGCCAGTTTGGCTTTCTCTCTGTTCTGATTGCCCATGTTTTGATACCAGGGGGCATTGGGGCCTATCTCATTCTGGGCGGCTACAAGGCTGACGAAATAGAGGTTTTCGGCGGGGCTGAAGCAGTTTGCGTCGCTGCTTTTGCGCAGGGGAACCAGAAGGTCGAGGGCTGGATTGCGGTTAATTTCATGTTGGCGCTTTAGCCGCATCTGCTTACATATATTGTCACTGCTGTTATTAACGCTTTCTTCGGCAAAGGCTGCTTCGGCAAAAACCGTTGGTGTTGCCATAGACGCCGCAGAAAAAGCCAGCAGGCAGAGTAAATACGATATCCATCCTTGTGAAAAGCGCACTGTGCATTCCCGGTCTTGCTCCCTGATCTGGTAATTGTAGAAGAGCTGACCGGGAACGTGTGTTCAGGCTGTCGCCTCTTTTCTTGGAATACCTAAACGCTTGCGGCGTTCCCAAAGGCACTTGCGGCTGATGCCGAGTTTGCGGGCCAGCTGGGTTTCGTTCATCTGGTCCTGGTGGTCGAGAACAAATCGCAGGAAGTAATCTTCCATGGAAAGTTCTTCTGTAGTGTCTGTACCCGCTGTTACTGGTGCAGGCTGAGAGTCTCTGCTGGCAACAGCTGCATGCTCAAGGCCGAGCAGCTCCGGTGTGATCATGTCGTCTTCGCTGAGGATAACGGCACGTTCAATCGCGTTTTCCAGCTCCCGTACATTGCCCGGCCAGGAGTGACGGCTTATAGCCACCAGTGCTTCTGGGGAAATCAGCATATGATTCACCTCCATACGAGCTGTGGTTTTCTCCAGCAGGGCTTCCGCCAGCAGGGTGATGTCCTGGCCCCGTTCACGAAGGGGCGGAAGGTTCAGTTCAACAACATTCAGGCGGTAGTAGAGGTCTTCCCGGAATTTCCCTTCGCTGGCCATCTTCTTAAGGTTTCTGTGTGTTGCCGCTGTCAGACGGACACTCACCTTACGTGATTCCACAGAACCAACCCGGCGAATCTCCCCTTCCTGAAGAACCCGAAGCAGTCGGGCCTGGGCCTCAAGAGGAAGCTCACCAATTTCATCCAGGAACAGTGTTCCGCCGTCCGCAGCTTCTACAAGGCCGTTGCGGGTTGTAGTGGCACCGGTAAATGCGCCTTTTTCATGACCAAAGAGCTCTGACTCGATCAGACTCTCAGGAATAGCCGCGCAGTTCACGGAAATCATGGGTTTATCAGCTCTGCGACTGGCTTCATGCAGTCCTTTGGCCACCAGTTCTTTACCAGTGCCGGACTCTCCCTGAATCAGTACAGTCGCTTCGGTGGGCGCAACCCGCTTGATTCTGCTGAACAGGGTCTGCATGGCGCTGCACTGGCCAATAATACCTGCAGGGTTTTCTGTTTTTGCGGAGGCTGATATTGAGGGGGAAGATGTTTGCCTGGCTGGAGCTGGTGTTTTTTCGGCGGAGGCTGTGTTTTTGAGACTGATGGTTTCGGCCACAGACTTGAGCATGTCGTCGTGATCGAAAGGTTTGGCGATATAATCTACAGCTCCCATTTTCATGGAGTCCACGGCTGAGCGCAGGCTGGCATAGCTGGTCATGATAAGGACTGGCGTTTGCCTGGCCCGTTCAATCATCTTTGTACCAGGTTCCCCTGGCAGACGAAGATCGGAAATAATCAGGTCGAATGATTCCAGGTCATGTTGACAGGCGTCGTCTACAGATTCGGCTTCAGTCACTTCGTAGTCGTTACGCTTCAGCAGCCGGCGCAGGGATGAGCGGATGACCGGTTCATCTTCAACAACAAGAATTTTTCCTGGTTTCATGGAATTCCCCCGAATCCGCATTCCGTCAAACAACCCCGGCACTGGCCGGGGTTTCGTATGAATCAATTTCCGCCAGATGACGTGGCAGGCTAATACTGATACATGTGCCTCTGCCATTCTCCTCTACCGGAGAGCGAACAGATATTGTACCAAAATGTTCTTCAACAATACTGTAAACAAGCGCCATGCCAAGGCCGGTGCCTTTACCCGCTTCTTTGGTGGTAAAGAATGGCTCAAACAGACGCTTCTGGTGTTCAGGGCTGATGCCGCTGCCCTGGTCGGTCACTTCCAGTGTTATGGAGTGTTCACCCGGCGTCGTGTTTACGGTAACAACAGAATTATCCGGTGAGGCGTCTCGAGCGTTGCTGAGCAGGTTGATCAGCACCTGGGTCAGCTTCTGGCTGTCCCCTGCCACCATGTAGTCCATATGGCAGTTGTTGATAAACCTTATGCCCCGGCTGTTTTTGTTAAGAGCCAGCAGGCTGGTGGCTTCGCTGGCGCAGCGGTGCAGACTGACAGCTTCCACTTCGGTTTGCTCCGAGGACTGGCCGGAATGGGCGAAGTTAATCAGGGAGTGCAGGATTTTCCCGATACGTTTGGTTTGCTCAAGAATCTGGTCGGCGATCTCCTGGGAATCCTCGTCTTCAGCAAAACTGCGCAGTTCTTGTGCGAGACAGTCAACGCCGGTTACCGGGTTGCCTATTTCATGGGCAACTCCAGCGGCCAGCTGGCCGATTGAAGCAAGCCGTTCACTGTGCATCAGTTTCTGCTCCATTAGCTGGGCTTCGGTCTGGTCTTCCACCATGATGACCGAGCCTTCTTCCAGATGGGCTTTGTGGAGATTTAACGTACGGGTCTGGCCATTAATTTCTGTCTGGCGTTTTTCCCGGCATTTTTCCCTGTTGCTGGTGAACTCCGTGAACAGGTCTCGCCAGGGCGAGGGAAGGCTGACCAGTCGTGAGCCGACAGTGTTGTTGCCGGATATGCCGGTAAGTTCGCTCATGGCCTGGTTCCACATCAGAACTTCGCCGTCCTTGGCCAGAGAGCAGATGGCCATAGGCAGATTCTGCAGGGTTTGGCGGTGGTAGCGACGCAGCCGGTCCAGCTCTGCGGCCAGACCTGTGAGACGGTGCTGATATTCCTCGACCCGGTTTTCTACATAGTTGAGATCAGCGCTACCAGTGCTGTCGTACTCATAGGGCAGATAGCGGTTGATCAGATCCCGGGCAACACTTGGTCCCATAAGGCCAGACAGGTTGCCTTCAATTCTGTCCCGTAAACGACGCAGGGCGTATGGTCGTTTCTCATCCAGAGATATATTCAGGTCTTTAAGGGCCTGGAACACTTCCCGCTGAGCAGTGTAAGGCCCCAGGGGGCGACTGAGACGTTCCTGGAATTCTTTTGGTGAAGAGGCTTTCAGGCTTCTGCGGGATGGCCGGCCCAGTGTCTGGATGGAACAGAGTTCTGCGGCATGGCGTTCTTCAGGAGAGATCTCTGTCAACAGACTGACTGTCACCAAGGCAAGAATATTGACGGACAGTGAAACCAGCGCGGCCCAGTGCCAGCTGTTTTCCGGAAGTTCAATTATTATCATGCCGGTGATAAAGGTGGTTTCCTCCGCAGTAATCAGGGGTACCAGCATGGTGAAGAACCAGACGCCCGCGCCGCAGATCAGGCCCGCGATAAAACCCTTCCGGTTGGCATGGGGCCAGTAGATAGTGGACAGCACTCCGGGCAGGAACTGCAGACTGGCAACAAAAGAGACAATCGCCAGGGTTGCAAGATCCTGCTGGGCTTCCAGAAGTTGATAAAACCCATAGCTTGCGAAAATCATGGTGGCGATAAGGATACGTTTGGTCCAGCTCAGCCAGCGATAGATATTTACACTGGTGGGGGGCTGGTAAACCGGCAGCACCAGGTGGTTTACAACCATCGCGGAGAGGGCCAGTGTCGTTACGATGATAAGTCCGCTGGCACCGGACATGGCTCCTACGTAAGACAGCAGGGAAAGCCAGAGATTATCCGTTTCCAGCCCTATGCCCAGGGAAAAATACTCTGGTGTTGTGCCTGTTTGCAGCTTTAGAGCTCCCCAGAGAATCAGGGGTACAGGAAGACTCATCAGCAACAGGTAAAGGGGCAGGCCCCAGCTGGCTGTATTCAGGGTGTTGGGGTTCTGGTTCTCAGTGAAAGTCATGTGGAACATGTCCGGCATAACTATGGCGGCTGCGAAGAAGATCAGCAGCATAGTTCGCCAGGGGCCGTCATCAAGGGAGATACGCAGGGTATCGAGAGCTTCCTTGTTGGTCACCAGCCAGCCCTGCAGATCCTGTGGGCCATCAAACACCTGGAACAGAATAAACGTACCAATAGCCAGCATGGCGATCAGTTTCACCATGGACTCAATAGCGATGGCGAACACAAGACCGTGGTGTTTTTCCCGGCTGGATATGCGGCGTGTGCCGAATGCCATGGTGAACAGAATGATGATCACACAAAAACCAAAGGCCAGCTGCTCCGGCGAACCTTCCCGCACGATGATATGTACGGAGTCGGCAACAGCCTGAATCTGCATGGCCACAAGGGGCAGCATGGCCAGCAGCATAATTATGGTGGTCAGGGTTCCGGCCCAGGAACTGCGGAAGCGAAAGGCAAACAGGTCTGCAAGGGAGGCGAGCTGATAATCTCGGGTTATGCGTAATATCGGAGCAAGCAGAACCGGGGCGAGCAGAAAGGCTCCGCAGATTCCCAGATAGTAGGCAAGAAAAACAAAGCCATAATAATGGGCCATGCCTACAGCACCGTAGAACGCCCAGGCGCTGGCATAAACTCCGAGAGATAGAACATAGGTAAACGGGTGGGAGGTGACTTTTCTGGGAATCCAGCCCTGGTCTGTCAGCCAGGCGATACCAAACAGCAGCATCAGGTAAATAATGCTGAATGAGGCCAGCTGGCTTAACTCAAGAGTCATGCTTGTGGCCCCCGGGTTGCAGCAGGTAAGCGGCAACAATAAGAATCAGCCAGAGCAGCCAGGGACGGTACCATCCTTCCGGTGAGTCTATCCACCATTCCAGAATGGCAGGGGAAAAAAGATAAATACCAATGACAAGTAGAAGTACAAGTCGGTGCAGGTACATGCCGAAGCTCCACAACAAACTCGCTGTTATAACGAGCCAAAGGGATATTACAGGTTGTTCGGTGCTTAGCGCAATTCCGGGCCGTTTTGAGAGGTCTGACGGTGCGTTTTGGCAGCGGCCCTGTTGTGGTCAACTATTGCAGCGGCTGCAACGGCTTTCAAGCTTACGGGTTTTTATCCCATTTCCCTGCCAGGCTGGCTTGTTACCATATATGTTGATGTTATTGAAATGGGTTTTGTTTATATATTCAGTTATCTTTCAGCAGAAGCGGTAAAGACCTGTCGTCCCTGTCGCCATGTGGCTTTTACCGACAGGGATTGCTCATCTGAAAAGAGCACCATATCCGCCAGTCTTCCAGGTTGAAGCAAGCCTCGATCCTGCAGACCCAGTGCCTGGGCCGGGTGATAACTGCCGGCAAGAAGAGCTTCTTCAGTTGAGCAGCCGGTAATTTTTCTCAGGTGTGAGATGGACTGCGGGATTGTCGTGATGCTGCCAGCCAGTCGTGTACTGTCAGTGGTCAGAACAACTCTTCCGTTCAGGATCTCCACTTCGATATCTTTTCCAAGAATGTAGCTGGCTGAGTACTTCTCCAGCCCCTTGGCTTTCATGCCATCGCTGATTAATACAAAGCGTTCCGGGTTATCCCGGCTAAGTCTCCAGGCAATCCGAACAAGTGTGGGACTCAGGTGCTGGCCATCAACAATAATTTCAAAAGGCAGCCTGGAACCGTTCAGTAAGGTCATGGCCATTCCTGCATTACGGCTGGTGGGCATAGACATGGCGTTATACAGATGTGTTGCCATATGAGCGCCCTGTTCAATGGCCTTAAGAGTCTCTGCCTCTGTGGCTGCTGAGTGTCCGATAGATGCAATAACATTATTTTCTTTGCACCATTCGATAAGTGTCTGGGCGTTTTCCAGCTCAGGAGCAAAGGTAATTATTTTCAGCATTTGATGAGTACTGTTATGCCACTTTTTCAGATCCGTAAGGGAAATATCCTTAAGACTCTGAATATGATGACAGCCTTTCTTGGCTGCGCTGATAAACGGTCCTTCCATATGAATACCGAGAATGCCGGACTCATCCGGGGGTTGTGCAACAGCGTGTTCCACTATGGTTTTCAGAATTTTTGTCAGTTCGCCGGAAGGCGCGCTTGTGGTGGTAGGAAGCCAGCTGGTGACCCCTTCTTTCAACAGGGTTTGGGAAATAATCCTTAAGGCCTCCGTGGATTGAGCGGATTCCATAACATCATATCCACCGGCTCCATGGATATGGATATCAATCAATCCGGGAGCCAGAATGCCTGAGTAGGTTTCCAGAGAGTCGCATTGCTCTGTTTCAACGTGTGGTGACCAGGGAACAATATCCCGAATCATCCCACGTTGAATAACGACCACACAGTTGGGAAAGAGGTTTTTTTCTACCAGAACCTCGGAAGCCTGAATGCAAAGGATTTTGCTATCTTCTGTTTCCGGTTGTTCATGGGCCTGAAGCCTTTCCAAGGGCGATAGCATCAGAAAACAGAGAAAGAGCTGTAAAACCTTGCCTTTCATTATTGATTGCTCTGGCAGCAGAAAACGGGAGAGTAGACAGCTCTTATTTATTCCGCCAATGCCGGGCTTTACTTCGGCAGCGAAGCTTCCGGAATATCTTTTTGTGCATTCAGGCGGTTCATATTCCAGTGTTCGACTGCCCATTTCAGCATATCCGGCAGGGTGGCATTACGAATATGGGCATCAACGGGAAGATTCAGGGCGATCATGGCTTTCAGCAGAACTGGCTGGGGGTTCTCCAGAGGCAATGCGGCAGCATGGTTCTGCTTGCTGAGTTTATCCCCCAGCTCATTGGTAATCACCGGCAGGTGGGCATAGGAGGGCGTTGAATATCCCAGCGCATGTTGGAGGGCGAGCTGGCGGGGAGTGGAATCGATCAGATCAATACCCCGAACAATATCTGTAACCCCCTGGAAAGCATCATCCACTGTTACTGCCAGTTGGTAGGCAAATAACCCGTCTTTTCGAAAGACTACAAAATCCCCAAGCTCTTTCAGGGAAAAGCTCTGTGTACCCTGAATACGGTCTTCAAAAGTGAAGCTCTGATCCTGACCGTTAAAACGCATTGCGTGGGGTGTATCCGGAATACCGGAATGGCTGCGGCAGAATCCCGGATATGAGGGCAGATAAGGTGCCAGCTGTTTGCGGGTGCAGGTGCAGGGATAAGCGAGCTGTATTTTTTTCAGCTGCTCAAGAGCTTCCTGATAGGCATCCAGGCGGGTGTGTTGGTACAGGATATCCTGATCCCAGTGCAGACCATAGGCTTCAAGAGCATTGAGAATCAGGGAGGTGGCGCCGGGTTGTTCGCGGGGAGGGTCAATATCCTCAATGCGAACCAGCCAGTGCCCTCCCGCAGCTTTGGCGTCCAGGTAGCTGGCCAGAGCTGCTGTCAGGGAGCCGAAGTGCAGCGGACCTGTCGGGGACGGAGCAAAACGGCCTGTGCAGGAAAAGTCAGCGAGCATGGCTGAGTCTTAGTGACCCAGCTGCTTTTCCTTGATCTCTGCAAGGGTTTTGCAGTCGATACACAGGGTTGCAGTAGGACGGGCTTCCAGACGACGGATGCCGATCTCTACGCCACAAGAATCGCAAAAACCGTAGTCGCCTTCTTCCAGGCGGGACAGGGTCTTTTCGATCTTCTTGATCAGTTTGCGCTCACGGTCGCGGGTACGCAGTTCCAGACTGAACTCTTCTTCCTGGCTGGCGCGGTCCGCCGGGTCAGGAAAGTTAGCGGCTTCGTCCTGCATATGGTTTACAGTGCGGTCAACCTCAACCATCAACTCCTCCTTCCAGCTGTTCAGGATCTGGGCGAAGTGATGGATCTGACGATCACTCATGTACTCCTCACCCTTCTTTTCCTTATAAGGTTCGAAGGTTTTGAGCAGGTTGCCGTTCTCTGGCTTGTTTTGTGCTGACATGCTTACAGCCCCGTTTCTATCCAAGTCATCGTCCTGCGGGTATAACATCCGGAAAGTCTCAGGGAAACCGGAATCCCGGGAATGGCTGTGGGGCGAGATGGCATTCCATACGCCCCGTAAATTACAACTAGTCAAGGAGCCGAGAAGCTACCAGAACCCGGACAAGGATTCCACCTCAAAATGTCCGGGTCCAAAAAGCCACCACATCTATAAGAATCTAGCCCCGCTAATAGAAGTGTCGCTGAGGTATTAAGTGTAAATTAGAATCAAAATTTTTTTTTTATAATATTTGGTGATATTTATGTATTTCGATCCTCCCCTGCAGACAGCCCGCCTGCAGCGACGGTATAAAAGGTTTCTGACGGATATTGCTCTGGCGGATGGCTCTGAAACAACGATTCACTGTCCGAACACCGGTTCCATGAAAAACTGCCAGCCGGAGAATGCACGAGTGTGGTTCTCCGACTCCGGCAACCCCAAGCGGAAGCTTCCCTGTACCTGGGAGCTGGTGGAGATACCGGTAAGTTATGACGGTGAAGAGCGAATGACATTGGCCTGTGTCAATACCGGCAGGGCCAATACGCTGGTTCAGGAAGCCGTGAAAACAGGCAGAATTCCGAGTTTATCAGGCTACAGTCAGGTGCGCAGAGAAGTGAAGTATGGTGAGGAAAACAGCCGGATAGACCTTCTGCTTTCTGAGGAAGGTAGACCCGACTGTTATGTGGAAGTGAAAAGCGTCACCCTGGCAACGGGGGATGGTCATGGTGAATTCCCCGATGCTGTAACCATCCGTGGCCAGAAACATCTGCGCGAACTGGAGGCCATGACTGAACAGGGGCACCGTGCGGTACTGATGTTCTGCGTTCAACACACGGGTATAGAAGTGGTCAGCCCAGCGGACAGTATCGACCCGGCCTATGGGCAGGCCCTGCGTCAGGCTATGGCAGCTGGCGTAGAGGTTATGGTCTGGGGAGCGACCATTACCCCGGAAGAAATTATCCTCGACCGGGAGCTGGCCCTCAGGGTTTAAGCCATGTTTGAAAAAGAAGACCTGCTGTCCCTGGCAAGAATGCCAATGCCTTTTGGTAAATATAAAGGAAGGGTATTAATAGATCTTCCGGAAGAGTATCTGCTCTGGTTTGCCAGAAAAGGTATGCCGGACAGCAGGCTCGGGCGGTTGCTTGAGCTGGCCCTGGAGCTGCATGTTAATGGTTTGGCTGATGTCGTTTATCCATTAAAAGAGAAATAGAGAAAAGAACGTAAAAACTGTGAAAAGTCTTTAACCGGACTCAGTCGTTACATAAATAATTTCATTCTCTATCCGGAAAGGAACGGGTCGAAGGGATTCTCCAGCACATGGCCCGGAAAGACACTCACCGTCTTCTATTCGAAACAGCGCGCCATGCATACAGCATTGAATCATGCGCTGTTCGGAATCCAGAAACTGATCCGGTTGCCACTCCAGGTTCACGCCCAGATGTGGGCAGGTATTGGTGTATACAAAAACCTGCCCGTCAAAACGTACCGCAAATACTGCGCCGTCTGGCGTATGGTCAAAGCCTTTGCTGCCGGGCTCGGGAATGTCGTTGACGGCGCAGAGTTTATGCATATAAAAGGAAGAACTATTGTTGTCGTTTAAGAGGGAGGATTATAACGACAAAACCCCGCCTTCTATAGCCTTCTACCTATAGAGAGCGGGGTGGTGGTTGTCAGTTAAGAAGAGCTGCTTCAGTTTAAGTGCCGTGTGAGATTAGAACTCGTATTTGGCACTCAAGCTGAAATTGCGGCCGGGCTGGGTGAAACGATCCAGCTGAACGCTGGTGTCATCAAGACCTTTTACGTCATCCCACTTGTGGTACTTCTTGTCGGTCAAGTTAAACAGGCCCGCACGCAGGGTCAGGACAGGAACCGGTTGATACCAGGCAGTCAGGTCAACAAGGCCGTAGCCAGCAGGAGCGAATTGTTTGTCTATACGAGCGCTTTCGGCTTGAGTCTCGTCAATATCTTTCTCCTTTTTACCCTGAACAAGGGTCATTGCCAATGTGCTGCCCCAGTTACCTGCAGGTGCAGCATATTTGAGAGAGAGAACACCTTTGAGCGGATTAACGCTGTTAAGAGGTTCTGTGCCGGTTTTCTCATTCTTATAGCGACCTTTGGTCCAGGCAATACTACCGGTAGCGGTGAAATCACTGAGTTTGTTTGAGAGCAGAGCTAGATTCACCTCGGACTTGGCTTCCAGTCCGTGAATTTTTACATCATTGAGATTGTTTGCCTGGTTGGTCAGACGAATACCGTTGTTGTAGGGGTTGGCAACATTTGTGTCTCCAATAAAGTCTTCATAATGGCTGGCAAAGGCCACGATTTCATACTGAATAGATGACAGGTTGCCCCTGATACCCAGTTCTACGGTTTCACTGCTTTCCGGCTTCAGGTTGGTATTGGCAATTCTCTGGTAACCATGACGGGGATTCTGGAACTCACCATACATCTGTTCTGCGGTTGGGGCTTTAAAGCCCTGAGCGTACTTTGCAAAGACAGATGTTGATTCAGTGATTTTATACACCGCACCCAGTTTTGCTGAGAACTTCTGGTCGCTCTGATCTTTCGGGTTGGTTACCAGAGGCTTGCCTGCAAGGTACAGGGCGTCAACTTTGGGAGACAGGGCAAAGCGATCAAAGCGAATCCCGGGCGTAATGGTCAGGCCGGTATCGCCAATAGTAATTTCATCCTGAATATAAAAGCCAAACTGTTCAGACGTGGATTTGGGGAAATCCCTTTGAGTGGTCTGGCTTGAGCGGCCTGGGCGTTCATCTTTTGTATCGATAAAGCGTTTGTTGGCCAGTTTATTCTGGCTGACGTCCAGTCCGTAAATCACATAGTGTCCAATGTTGCCAGTGGAGAACTCTTTTTCTGCCTGAGCGCTTAGTTGAATAAGTTTCTCTGTATATTCGGACTTTCTTTCAAAACTTCTTGCATGAGCCGGAACAACTACAGGAGCTCTAGGTGGGGGCATGGGGATTGTTGCCTGGGCATAATCCCGAGAGTTTCTGGTTTTTTGCGTGGATTCTGTTTTCTGGATGCTCAGAGACCATTTAAGTGTGTCGAAAGGCACTAGGTTGGCATCCCACTCATGGCTGAAAGTCAGGCGGTTGCGCTGCTTCTTGTCATTGATGGTGAAACTGTTTTGCGTGTAATTCCCGTAACGGGAAACAACAGTTTTGATTTCAGATTTCAATTTGCCGTCAATCTGGTCATCAAGAGAGTCCAGAGTTATGCCAAGTTTGTGTTCATCAAGATTCAGGAACACTTTGGCAAGAAGATTTCTACCCTTGTTGTTTTCAGGGTTGGCCCGACCACGACTTGGACCATTAATATTTTTGCCGCTGTGGGTTTCTGTTTCATCGGAAGAACGATGAGTGTAAATCGCCATGGCTTCCAGATTATTATTGCGACCGGCGGCAGTCAGGGTTGAGAGAAAACCTTTGTTTGCACTGTCATACTGGCCTTTTACGGAGCCATAAATATCTTTGCCGTCTGTCAGGTAGTCGCTCGGATCTTTTGTTGTGAATGCCACAACACCGCCAATTGCATCACTGCCGTACAGGGCAGAGCCGGGGCTTTTAACAATATCGATAGCTTTTAAGCTTTCTGGGTCAACAAAATCCCGGCGAGCATTTTGGTAAGGACCGAAATCATAATCTGCGGCCTGGGGAATGCCATCAACAAGAATCTTGACCCGGTCACCGTCAAGGCCTCGGATATTAAAGCCTTTTAAACCGAATCGGCTGGTAGATCCGGAAATATCAACACCAGGCTCATAGCGAACGGCTTCAGCCATATTGCTGGCCAGATTTTCTTCGAGATCATCTTCTGTAATAACGGAAACAGAACCTGCTACATCACCAATATTCTTTTCTGTTTTTGTTGCGCTAACGGTCACTTTATCCAGCAAAGTGGCTTTTTGAGTGTTTTCTTCAGCGACAGCTGTCGTTGATGCGAGCGCAGCCACAATTGCTGCGGACAATAATGTCCTCTGGAACATTTTTAGTTATTTCCGTGTGTGTATGAATGTTGTTTTTGGTAGCAAGAATCTTGTAGTTGGATTTTTGCCGGGCTTAGATTCGAGCTTCCTGCGTTCCTGGTAATCCATGCCGGGAGAATCTGTGATGGCGCACACTATAAAATTGATCCAAAACAAATGCAAATCATTCTCATTTGTGTTAGATTCCGCGTCAAATGATCTGAAACCCTTGGCAGGGCAATAATTAAGAGCATCTTTTGGGTGAGACGGACAGGCATTCTCAGAGATTTTTTAAACAGTGGTTCACTACGTGGGTCGCTGGTTTTGCTGTGTTCGATAGCTGTGCATGCGGGAGCTGTTTTACTGTGGCAGAAGACTCCGGCCCCCCGGCAGCCACTGAATGCGGAAAAAGCATTTTCCGCACCAGTGTCCCTGACCTTCAACAATTTCGTGTCGGTGCCAGAGGCCGTTCAGGAAGTAAAACCCGAGCCTAAGCCGGAGTCTGAACCAAAACCCAAACCGCGCCCTGAGCCGAAGATTGAGCCCAAGCCAGTTCCAGAACCTGAGATTGTCAGGAAGATTCCTCCAAAAGTGGAGCCTGAGCCAAAGGTAGAGCCGGAATCCAAGCCCGAGCCCGTTGAGGTAGCCAAGGTAGAGCCTGAACCTCAGAAGCCTGAGCCTGTGCAGGAAGAGAAGCCAGAGGAAATAAAACCGCAGGAAGCCAAACCTGAGCTAATGGCCTCTGTCGCTTCCGCTCTGCAGGAAAACCAGCAGGATGGTCTAAGTGAAGAAGTCGCGATAGTGACTGATCCGTACTTTAAACGACAAAAGCCTGCCAAATATCCACGGGCGGCTCGTCGTCGTAATCAGCAGGGAATCGTGCTAGTGGAGCTGCTGGTGGATGAAGGGGGCGAGCCTCTGTCCGTGGATATTGTTGATTCATCGGGTTACCCCCTGCTGGACCGGGCTGCCGTTAAGGCTGCTTCCGCCTGGCTGTTCTACCCCAAAATGGTTGGAACAAAAGCCGTACGCCAGCGGGTGCAGATCCCCGTGCATTTCGCCTTGAATACCCGATAAAACCTATAAGCCTGGGAGTGAAAAATGCTGGAAGATGTCTATAACCAGCTGGGAATAATGGGAGTGCCGCTGCTGTTTCTGTCGGTGGTGGCTCTGGCCCTGATTATTGAACGCATCGTGACTTATACCCTGCAGCCAGGCATGGGCAAGGCCCGTGTTCGCAAGCTGCTGATGGATCTGCAGGAAAACGGCTGTGGCGACTGCGGCAATAAAGATCAGGCCGCCCGCTTCTGTAGCCAGAAGCACTGTCTGCATCAGGGGGTTGGGGTACTGCTTAGGCACGCTTCCAGCCCCAAGGATATGCGGGAAGAAATTGCCGGCCTGTGGCTGCTGAAACATCGTCAGCGTATGCACTCCGGCCTGCGTTTTCTGCTGCTGATCGGTGTGCTGAGTCCGATGGTCGGCCTGCTGGGCACAGTGCTCGGCATGATTACCATGTTTCAGGGTATGGCAGGCATAACCGGCCCGGTCACTCCTGCGGTACTGGCTGAAGGCCTGTTCGCGGCCATGTACACCACAGCTTACGGTCTGACTATCGCTATTCCGGCCCTGGCCGCCAGCCACGGTTTTACACTGTGGGCCAATAACTACCTCGCCCGTCTCGAATTTGTTCTGAACCACGTGAATCTTATGCTGGAAGGCGTGGATGCCAGCGATACGGTTTTGGACGAGGGGGATTTCAGCAAAAACAGACAAGGCAGGGCCAGGAACGCCGGAGCTGTTGATTTTGAGAAAGTTGCCGCATGATTCGTCTACCTGAAGACGACGCAGCCCAGGCGTCCCTGCTGCCTGACCTGACGCCGCTGCTGGACGTTATCTTCATTGTTATGGTGTTTCTAATGTTCACCGCCAATGTTGCGCCCCTGGCGCTGTCGGTAGACCTGCCCCGTCTTGGTGTGGAAGAAGCAGAAGTGCTGGAAGAACCGGAAACCCTCGCAGTCAACCTGCTCGCGGACACTCCGGGCTGGGCGCTGGATGGGAAAAAACATGAAAGCTGGGAGGCGGTATCTGCCGCCCTGCTTAAAGCCCGTGAGGATAGGCCGGATATTCAGGTGGTTATCGCCGGGGACCGGGACGTGCCGATGGAACGGCTGGTACAGATGTTAAGTTTCCTGCAGAGCCAGAGTTGGCCTGCCGCAAGTATTATGATGGAGAACGAGTGATGTTTGGTAAACGGATGTTGGCCGCACTGGTCATGCTGCCATCCCTGGCTCTGGCGGAAGCGGGCGACCGGATAATAACAATAGGTCCTGGTGTCACCGAAATTGTTTATAAGCTGAAGCAGAATGAAGAAGTTGTCGGTACAGATGTCACCAGCAACAAGCCTGCTTCGGCAATGGCTCTGCCGAAAGTTGGTTACCATCGCCAGCTGGCTTCCGAAGGTATGCTCTCCCTTCAGCCAAATCACCTGATTGGCACAGATGAAATGGGACCTCCCGTTGTGCTGACGCAGATGAAACAGGCGGGCGTTAAGGTCACTGTTCTTCCGGCAGGCGCAGGACTTCCGGAATTGAAAACCCGTATTACCGAGCTGGCCAGAGTCATGAACAATAAGCCCGCTGGTGATGAGCTTTGGCAGAATATTGAAAAGAAGCTTGTCGAAGTAAGAAAGGTGTCGGAAGGTAAAAAACCGCAGAAGGTTATTTTCCTGATGGCTCATACAGGAACCGCTGTTCTTGCGGGGGATAACACCACAGTCACCAATCTGATTGAGATGGCTGGTGGCGTGAATCCGGTGAAGTCTTCGTTCAGCAGTTTTAAGCCGGTTTCCGGCGAAGCTTTGCTGTCCATGGCCCCTGACCTTATTCTGGTAACTGAGAGCACCATGAACAAGGAAGGTTCCCTGGACAAGGTGCTCAGACTGATACCTGGGCTGGAGGCGACACCCGCCGGTCGTAATGGCAATATTCTTATAATTGATGGCAGCACTCTCATGGGTGGTCTGGGGCCGAGGATTGGTGATGAAGCTCTCAGGCTGGCCAACCATATGTATGGTCCGGATGCGTAACCACGTACTTTGAATGCTCGCTAATTCGCTAATAAAGGTTGCAGTAAAACACTGATGGAAAGGGAAAACAGAGCAAGGCTGTTTGTTGTCGGCCTGGCTGTATTGTTGCCGCTGATAATGATGCTGTCCGTTATCACCGGGGCGGTTCCGGTAACTGCCGGACAATTCTTCGGACTTCTGAAAAGCTGGCTGGGGATGACCGTTCCCGATGCTGCAGAGCATTCCCAAGCTTGGATGATAGTAGAAGTTATCCGTCTTCCAAGAACCATTCTTGGGGTTATGGTGGGCAGTGCCCTGGCCGTTTGTGGCGGAGCCATGCAGGGGCTGTTCCGAAACCCTCTGGCAGACCCGAGTATTATTGGTGTCTCCAGTGGTGCGGCTTTAGGCGCGGGTGTTGGCATTGTGCTGATTGGCCTTCTGCCTGTGGCCATGGTTTCTACCCTGCAGATGTACACTGTACCTTTTCTTGCCTTTGTAGGTGGTTTTGGGGCGACGCTGATTGTTTATAAAATCGGTACCACTTCCCACGGTTCCTCTGTTGCTACCATGCTGCTTGCCGGTATTGCCATTGGTGCTTTAAGTGGCGCGGGCATGGGCATTCTTAATTATGTGGCCGATGACACCATGCTGAGGAACCTGACCTTCTGGCAGATGGGCAGCCTGGGTGGAGCCACCTGGGAGCAGCTGATTCTGGTTGTGCCGGTATTGCTGGGTATTCAGTTGATTCTTATCAGCCAGGCCAAAGGTTTGAATGCCCTGTTGCTGGGTGAATCGGAAGCACGCCATCTTGGCCATAATATTCAGGCGCTGAAAATCCGGTTAATTATTCTTACCGCCCTGGGTGTTGGTGTTTCCGTTTCTGTATCGGGAATGATCGGTTTTGTCGGCCTGGTTGTACCCCACCTTATTCGCATGACTATTGGCCCGGATCACCGTTATCTGCTGCCTGCTTCGGCGCTTCTGGGTGGTTCTCTGTTGCTGCTTGCGGATGTGATTTCCCGAGTAGTGATTACTCCGGCTGAACTGCCTATCGGTATTGTAACCGCGCTGCTCGGCGCTCCCTTCTTTATGTCGCTGCTGTGGCAGCAGAGAAACAGGATTGGATGATGCAGGATTCCGGAATTAATCCTTGTCTTGATATTCAGGGCGTCTCTGTTGAAAGGGACGGCCGGTTTCTGCTGGATAATGTCTCTTTCCATGCCCGCCCTGGGGAAGTGGTTGCCCTGCTTGGCCCAAACGGCGCTGGTAAGTCGACACTGTTCCGCTCAGTGACTGATGAGATGTCCGCCAACAGTGGCAGTATTTCCCTGAATGGTCAGAAAATCCAAAGCTGGGAGCTGACTGAAAGAGCCCTGATGCTTGGTATTCTTCCTCAGTCGTCTTCTTTGAACTTTCCTTTCTCTGTCGGTGAGGTTGTTCTGCTGGGGCGTTCTCCCTGCAAAACCAGTCGGGAAGAAAACCTGGATATTGTTGATCAGGCCCTTCGCCGGGTTGATGCCCTCTATCTTCGGGATCGCGATTACACAACGCTGTCTGGTGGTGAAAAGCAGCGAGTGCATCTGGCCAGAGTTCTGGCGCAGATTTGGGATGAACCAGAATCCGGCCCACGGGTACTCTTGCTTGATGAACCAACATCTGCCCTTGACCCCGCGCACCAGCATCTCACCCTGAAGGTGGCCCGGGAATTTGCCAGCCACAATGTGGGCGTAGTGGTGATTCTCCACGACCTGAACCTGGCCAGCCAGTATGCAGACCGCCTGGTGATGCTGTGTGATGGCAAGGTAAGAGCAGAGGGCACTCCCGATCAGGTATTAACGCCAGAATTGCTGAAAGAGCTGCTGGATATTGATGTCTGCATTATGCCTCACCCCGTAAACGGTTATCCGCTGGTGGTTGCTGCCTGAGGGGCGGTTCTCTTATCTACACTTTCGGTGAAATGATTCTGAAAATTACGGCAGGAGCCGAATAAATGTTATCTCGTGTAAAGCACTTTGGGGCCGTTGCCTGCCTGGCCGTATTACTGACCGGTTGTGCGGGGATGAAACCGGGGGAAGTGTTCAGTGAGCAGCGCAGTCTTGCGACCATTGACCAGCTGGTGGATGTGCTGCAGAAAGAAGATTATGTGATTCTTGGTGAGTTCCACGACAACGCTGAACAACATGCTCTGCAGCTGGAGATTCTGAAAAAGCTTTATGCCAAAGGTTGGCTGAAACAGATTTCCCTGGAAATGCTTGTTCCTTCCCAGCAGCCCGGTGCCGATCTTGCTGTGCAGGAGAGAATGACTGACCTTGAACAGCTGAACAAAACCCTGAACTGGCAGAAAGGCTGGGACTGGGAGCTGTATGGCCCCATCGTGGCCTGGGCTGCGGGAGAGGGAATTCCTCTGAAGGCCGCCAACCTTGATAAAGGTGAAATGAAAGTTGTGAAATCCCAGCCAGTCCGCATCGGTGATGAGCTGCTTGGTGACGAGGGACTGAATATTCACCGAAAGGAGTTCCAGGAATCCCACTGCGGATATATTCCCAAGGCCCGCGAAGAAGCCATGCTGCGCATTCAGGTGTCCAGAGATGTCAGAATGGCGGCAAGCCTGATGTCTGAACCCACAGGTTCCGCCCTGCTGGCGGGCAACTGGCATGCCCGTAAGGATATTGGCGTACCTCAATATGTGCTGGCCAACGACCCGAATGCCCGGGTTATCACCCTGGGTATGGCCGAACTGCCCCGGGAAGGCCGTGATCTGTCCGGAGAATATGATGTTGTCTGGTGGACAGAAGGTGTCCAGCGTCCTGATTATTGCGCAGAGTTTAAAAAAAAGAACGCCCAATAAGTTTATCTTCCCTTCTCTTTATTATTGATTCTCCCTCCTTGCTCTCAACAGTCTGGTTGCCCAGGCTGTTGAACCCTTCTTCCCCTGATGAGTCCAAAACTAACGCTTGCCGGTATGTTTGCCATACTCCGTGGGTTTGAGTTGGCGAATAAGTGGCCGTAACAACATATTGAACAGGCTGTGGAGGTATTGGGGGCATGGATTTAATGGTTTTCTTTGCGGAATTATCGTGGCTGCACTGGCTGGGCATTGTGGTCGCTGTTGCCGGCTGGCTGGGATTAACCTGGTGGCTGGGGGAAATCTCGGAAAAGCGGGGCGGTGATCGGGAGTCCGGTGCCCTGATAGGTTTTTTTGTTCCTGGTCTGATTGTGCTGGTTATCTGGTGGGTGATAACTAACAGCCCTTGAATTACCCTCCCCGTTTGTCAGGCAAAAAAATCCCCGGACGAACCGGGGAAAAATGCCGTGAATTGCCTGATGAGGAGATGGTTACAAGCCAGACCTTGGGAATCTGTTTTGTAATCATCGGTGCTGGTAGTCAGCCAGCGAGTAAATAATAATCATTCTTATTTGCATTTGCAAATATTTTTGGAGGATTTTCAGAAGTTTTTTTATATACCGTTTAAAAACAAAATGTTAAGAAGACTGTTTTAAAGAAGGGTTTTAGAAGCCGTCTGAAAAGTCACTCATGAGGCCATGCGAATGTTCTTTCCACAACCCACCGCCTCGGTAAGACTTTCAACCCTTTCTGGTTGTTACAACGTAAGACCCAATGTAAGACAACCTTCAGCGCGAATTGCAATCTGTCTCTGACCCAATCTTCCGGCATCGTATCTTCGTGCAGGCCCACCAATGGCTGTTTAGAGCACATAGAAAATGCCATTGAGCACCTTACGCAAACTGACCTCATTTTTGTTCTCTGTGGGCAATAGCCCTTGCAGGGCTTTCCATGCACCTTCACTGAGGTTTGATGGATACCGGTTTTTTCCTGACTTCTTGCGACGCTTCTTGCTCAAGGGACTGCTACAAAAAGGTCTATTTTCAAGAATTCATCTTTGAATGCACTACTTTTCAGACAGTTTCTTAGGGGAAAACATCCCCAAGGTCATGTGAGACTTGACTGGTTGCAAAGGGGGAAGAAAAAAGGGGTTGAGCACTTTTAATGAACCCGACCCCTTTTCCCTGGCTTCGGCACAAAGCCGAGGCCTGCTCCCCAACCATCAGGCTGAGTCTTTAAAGTTCTGCCTGTTCAAGCCATGGAACAGCACATTGGCCGCCAGACTGCTGGTAAAGATATTCAGCAATATCACCAGAATATTCACCATATTGGACACAGTATCCATATCACTGAACAGCTGCCGGGCCCAGACAAAATTCAGCTGCTGCAATTCCATCACTATCTCTTCCCGGGACAGCACAATATCAGCACTGCCCACCACACCCGCCAGCACCAGGGTTAAGCCACCAGCAATATAGTGCCACCTCCGTTCCGCCAGCCCGATGGTGTACAGCAATAACAGAATCACCAGGGTATAACCGACAATTCCGTAGGCCGGAAAAGCATGGTAGGGTGCAAAGACAAAGGAGACTGTGGTCAAGAGCAGGTAGAGTCCCACCGTTCCGACAAGGTATTTCAAAAAGCTGCCAGAGATTACGTGCATAGAGTCATTCCCTGATTCAGAGAGCGAAGACTGTTTTCATTCATTTAGGAGTCGTCTGAAAAGTCACTCATGAGGCCATAGGCCATGCGTCGCACCATGATGTGGATCATCGCCAAATGGATCATAGCCTCAGTTGTCTCCGGTAGCACTTCATAATCCTTGCAAAGACGCCGGTTGTGGTATGACGCCCTGCTTTCCGGCGAACCCTTGCATGAAGTGTGTCATGGACTCTGCGCCACAGATTTTTTGCGACGTTTCTTGCTCAAGGGACTGCTATAAAAAGGGCTATTTTCAAGAATTCGTCTTTGAATGCACTACTTTTCAGACTGTTTCTTAGTAAATTGTCTGAACATTACTCTTGTGCGTTCTCTGCATCCTGCAGCAGACGGTCTTTATGATCGGGGCTGAGTTCACTCCAGTGCACATTCAGTAAAGCCCCTTCAAGGGCATAAAGAAGGACCTTTGAAACCCTGAATCCCCGGCTTTTGACTTTCTTATAAGCCTGGGCTGCCCCTGCGGCTTTTAATTGCTCCGGGCTGTGAATACCTACAGCGTTAAGCCACTGGACAGAGGTTCTGCCCAAGTTTTTCATTTCTATCAGCTCCATCAAGCAAATCCTTTTGCGTTCAGATAGAACAGTTATTCATTATCAACACAGTAATGATAGACGAAGTTTATAAAGAGACAGCTCAAACGCTGGCATAGACAACCACAGGGGAAACAACTGACTGGTTCCATGCAGGCAGGTTTGGAACATATAATTCCATCCATGACCAGAAAATCACTTCAACGAAAGCCCGCTGCCAAGGGACGTTCAAACAGAAAAACCAGACAGAAAAAATCAGGGGGCAGACGCGGCAGGCTACTGTCGCTGAATCTGATATTCAAACTGGGGGTTTGCGGATTGGTTGTTCTGGCCGCATGGATGGTTTATCTCGACGCTATCATCACCCAGACCTTCAATGGCAAAAAGTGGGCGATTCCCGCCAAGGTTTACGCAAAGCCTGTCGAGCTTTCCCAAAGCGCAAAGCTCACACAGGATACCTTACAGTTTCAGTTGCGAAGACAGGGCTATCAACCGGTAAAACGGGTCAGTCGTCCCGGAACTTTCTCCCGTTCTGGTAATACTTTTGAAATTCATATCCGTGGCTTCCAGTTTCCCGAAGGGGCAAGGGGAAACTTGAGGGTTAAGATTGCCTTTGACCGTAACGGAATATCCCGGTTGAGCAGCCTTGGCCGGGATATTTCCTCTGTAAGGTTGGACCCTCAGCTAATGGGAGGAATTTATCCGGCCAGTTATGAAGACCGGATTCTTGTTCGCCTTGATGATGTCCCGCAGACCTTACTCAAAGGGCTGGTCGTGGTGGAAGACAGGGATTTCTATAACCATCAGGGTATTTCACTGAAAGGCATTGCCCGTGCCATGGTGGCGAATGTTCAGGCCGGTGGCATTGTGCAGGGGGGAAGTACCCTGACCCAGCAGCTGGTGAAGAATTTCTATCTGAATAACCAGCGCACACTAACCCGAAAGGTTGAAGAAGCCCTGATGTCCCTGCTGTTAGAAGCCCATTACAGCAAGGACGATATTCTTGAAACCTACCTTAACGAAGTTTATCTGGGGCAGCAGGGCCAGCGGGCTGTTCACGGTATAGCTCTGGCCAGCCAGTTTTATTTTGCTCGCCCGTTGAAGGAACTTGATCTTTCCCGGCAGGCTTTGCTGGTGGCCATGATAAAAGGCCCGTCCTGGTATAACCCACGGCGTTATCCTGAGCGAGCCAAAGAGAGGCGTAATCTGGTTCTGGATATATTTGCGGAGTATGGGGTCGCATCTGCCACTGCAGTTAAACGGGCAAAGTCTCTGCCGTTGGGGGTTGTCTCCCGTGAAAGAATGCAGGCCAATGCTTTCCCGGCTTATATCGACTTGGTGAAACGGCAGCTACGCAACGATTACCGCAATAAAGACCTGACCAGTGAAGGCCTGCAGATCTTCACCAATATGAATCCCATTGCCCAGCAGCAGGCCCAGAGCAGCGTTGAGAAAACACTGCGAAGACTTGAGGGCGGCAAAAATACCGGGCTGGAAACCGCCATGGTGGTTACGGACATTGCGACTGGAGAAGTACAGGCTGTTGTAGGTGGAAGGCACGCGGGTTTTGCGGGTTTTAATCGGGCTCTTGATGCCCGCAGACCCATAGGCTCACTGGTCAAGCCGGCGGTTTATCTGGCGGCACTTTCAGAGCCATCCCGTTATACCCTGGCAACATCTGTCAGTGATACAGCTGTTACCGTAACAGAGGAGAATGGCAGGGCATGGACACCCCGGAACTATGATAAGAAATCCCACGGCGACGTACCTTTATATCTGGCTCTGGCCAAATCCTATAACCAGGCAACCACTCGTATCGGTCTGGATGTGGGATTGCCCAAAGTGGTGGAAACCCTGAAAAAAATGGGTTTATCCCGGAATATCAAACCGTTTCCCTCTCTTTTGCTAGGCACCCTTGAATTAAGTCCGGTGGAGGTGGCTGCCATGTACCAGACCATGGCTTCCGGCGGATACAGGGTTCCCCTGCGATCTATCAATACGGTGCTGGATGCCCACGGGAACCCCCTGCGCCGTTACAGTTCCTCAGAGACAGAAGCCTTTCCGGCAGGGCAGGTTGCTCTGATTGATTTCGCCATGCAGAAAACCATGACCGAAGGAACCGGGTCTGGTGCTTATAGAGTGTTGCCGTCGTCTGTTCGTCTGGCAGGGAAAACCGGAACCACTGATGATCGCCGGGACAGCTGGTTTGCCGGATATTCCGATGACACACTCGCGGTTAGCTGGATTGGCCGGGATGATAACGGCCCGACCAGATTCACCGGCAGTACCGGTGCACTGCGGGTCTGGAGTGAATTTATGCGCCAGCGGGGAGTGGAGTCTTTAAGGACAATATCTGCTGCAGATGTAAAGTTCTTCAGCATAGACCGGGCAAGTGGTCTTTTAGGGGGCAGCGGTTGTGAAAATGATATGTCACTGCCGTTTATTGAAGGTTCTCAGCCCCGAAAGAGTGCGCCCTGTGCGGGGGCGTCTCCGGTAAAAGGAATAGTGGACTGGTTTAAGGCTTTGTGGTGATTTCTGTGTTGATATAGCTCGATGCGCTTGAGGCAGACCAGGACGGTAAGAAGCTTATTGAGGCTCATGCAGGGCCAGCCAACATGGCGTTCCCTCAACATTCAACACAGCCAGAGCCATCATTCCGGCAACTGCCTGCCGATCCGACATAGCATTGCGTCACACCTGAAAAATCTTCCATAACACAATGATACACAGGGGTGTGATCAGTCCAGCTCTTTTGGTGTTCTATATAATATTGATAACAAGCGCCCTGAGCGCATTCCTGGTAAGTCCCATTGGGGCAAGTTGTTGCAAAGACCCCAGAGACCCATGCGAAAGCAATGAACGTGATGACTTTTTTCATGGGTACCTTCCTCATAGATACACTTTATAGACACATTTCTAGCGCGAAAGCAGAGAATGTAGAAGGGAGTGTAGGAGAGAAGTTTATGCCCTGCCTGGATACTCGATCACATCGCTGCACTTATGTGGAGTTCTATCTGGATGTGGACGATGGGCTCTATTTGCAATAACACTTCTGTGTTTTCTTCGACGTTCACAGGTGCGTTAGCATGACTTGTTTTTGTCTTCGGATTTATAATATTTGGCTGCTGCTCCATGGCCATTATTGTTGTGAAGAGGCTGTGATGAAGAAAGCTTTTGTGAAGGAGTTGTTGTTTTGAATCAGGGCGTATTCGTGTTGCTGAGAAGAATGGAAGCAGAACTGAAGGAGGTGGAATTCTGGCGTGCAATGCCTCCTTCAGCTGAGGCGCTGGCCAGTGAGCTGCCTTTCTGTGTTGATACCATGTCGTTTACCGAGTGGCTGCAGTGGATTTATATCCCCCGTCTGCACGGGATGATTGAGCATGGAAGTGAACTTCCCAAAGGTGCCAGCATTCACCCTTATGCTGAAGAAGCCCTTAAGGCGGAAGGTGACCGTGTAGCTGGTCTTCTATCTATTGTGGCATCTCTTGATAAAGCTATGAATTAAGAACAGGCAGGAGTCTGGTCACAACTGTCTGAGACTCCGTTCCGGGCAAATCCACAGGGGCTGCTAGAATTGCCAAACTGGCGTTTCTTTGGACTATCCGGAGTTCTGTGATGCAGTCGATTTATCGCTTTCGAGTTGTATGGTTATTGTCGTTTGTTGTCTGGGTGGCAGCCTGCCACATGCCACCCAAGCCACCGCCTCCCGGTGCAGGCGTTGTCCATCGGCTGACAGTTCTTCATACCAACGATAATCACGGTAATTTCTGGCGAAACCAGCGTGGTGAGGGTGGTATGGCTGCCCGTAAAACGTTAATAGACCATATTCGCAAGGAAGTTGCCCGGGAAGGTGGAGCAACAATCCTGGTATCGGGCGGTGATATTAATACGGGAAGACCTGAATCAGATATGCAGGACGCTCTTCCGGATATTAAAGGCATGAACCTGATTGGCTATGATGCCTCAGCGGTTGGTAACCATGAATTCGATAATCCCCTGCCCGTCTTGATGAAGCAGGAGAAGTGGGCGAAATTCCCCTTCCTGGCTGCCAATATCTACGATAAGAAAACAGGAAAGCGGCTTTTCAAGCCTTACATCATTATGGATGCCGGAGGCGTCAAGGTGGCGATTATCGGGCTGACCACCCTGGATACTGTGGAAACATCAAATCCGGATGTCACCAAAGACCTGGAGTTCCGAGACCCGGTTAAAGAAGTAAAAGCCTTGATGCCGGAGATGAGAAGTCAGGCGGACATTGTTCTTGCCGCAACCCATCTGGGCTGGTACTTCCGGGGTAAGCATGGGGCGAACTCTCCAGGGGATGTTAATCTTGCCAGGAAAGTGGATGGCATCGATATTATTACTGGCGGACACTCACAGAATCCCCTGTATCGTCCTGACATTATTAACTCGACCTATATCATGCAGGCCTTTGAATGGGGCAAATATGTTGGCCGGGCTGATTTCATATATAAGGATGGCATTCTTAAGCTGACCAATTACGAGTTGATACCGGTTAACCTCAAAGAGCGCACCATGCGCAATGGTAAAAAGATTTATGTGAATATCGGCCCTGTTATTCCGGAAGATAAAGCCATGCTGGAACTGCTTGAACCTTTTTATAAGGAAGGCGAGGCCATGTTGAGTGTTCCCATTGGCTATACCGATAAGCGTTTACCTGGCGAGCGGTCTGAGGTGCGCTTCCGGGAAACTGCTCTGGGTAATTTAATTGCTGATGTCCAGATGAATAAAGTGAATGCTGACCTTGCTGTCGTCAATAGTGGAGGTATCCGTGCCAGCATTCCTGCAGGTGAAATCACCTACAGGGATGTGCTGACGGTGCAACCGTTCGGGAACCAGGTCTGCTATGTGGAACTCACAGGGAAAGAGCTGAAAGACTATCTGCAGGTTGTTGGCAGTATGCCTCCGAACAGTGGAGCCTTTGCCCAGTTCGCCAATGTCGCCATGACCATTGAAGACGGCCTGCTAAAGAATGTGACCGTTGGTGGCAAGCGGGTGATACCGAATAAAATCTACCGCCTGGCCGTGAACAGTTTTTCGGCTTCGGGTGGCGATGGGTATCCGAAAGTGGATGATAAGCCAGGCTATGTGAATACCGGTTTTATTGATGCGGATGTTTTGAAGGATTACATCAAGAAACACTCTCCCATTAAGGAAAGCAAATACGCGCCTAAAGGAGAAGTGAAGCGTTACTGACAAGGAAATAGAGGAAGGCTTGCCGGTTTAAACGGTAAGCCTTCTTTCAGCAGGTAATATTCCGCTCAATATCAGTTGCAGTATTCCTGGATGGCCTCATCCATTCGTTTGAGCTGTTCCATCTTTTCTTCATGGCTCAATGTTCTTACGCTTCCGTTTTCGCCTCGTAGTTGAATACGATGATTGTTCAGCAAACGTTCTTTGTTCTTTTTGGCTGTACTGCAGGACTCCGCGCGTTGCTTTTCCAGACGGGCGAGCTGTTCAGAGTATTCGTCTGTTTTATCTGCGGTGTCACGACGCTTTTTGTCGGTGCCGGGCGCTGCAGATTCGCTCTCATCCTGATTCTGGTCTTTCGGTTTTATATCTCTGGTGGTCAGGGTTTCGTATTTCACTCCCTCAGGTGGGCGCTTACTGTAATGGGGAGTGTTGTTGCTGTCGTACCAGCGATAGACAGTTTCTGCTGAGGCAGAAGTGCCCAACACGAACAAAAATACCAGGGACAGGGATTGGAACAGTGTTTTCATAGGAAACTGATGTTGTCTTTATTATCTGCTAATGGCTGTACTTTACCCGCATACGGTCACCGCTTGAAGCCCCTTTAATGGTGCTCCTATTGACTCACCAGAGTTCAGCGACAACAATGACCGCATATTTCACAGTGCTGAAAGGTTTGCAGCCTGTGGAATGAACAATATTTCTGTTATCCGGGATAAGACACCCGCAATACCCGGTGACCATTCCGTAAGGGTAATATCTGCCTGGGAATACAGAGCCTCCACAAGCAGGCTTATACAAACTGACACATGGGAAAGTGTGACAGGGCCTTTTTCCCCTGAACCACTGCGCAGGCAATAACAATTCAGCCCGGCTCCCTCCAGCAGGTGTGTGCGGGTTGTAAAATAAATAACGGTGATTCCGTGACTGAGGGTAAGCAAGTCGAACTTCTGTCCGGAGCGGACATGGTTATAAGGGCGCTCGCTGATGAGGGTGTCGAATATATTTACGGTTATCCGGGTGGCGCGTTGCTGCACGTTTATGATGCCATTTTCCGCCAGGACAAAATTACACACATTTTAGTACGTCATGAGCAGGCCGCTGCCCATATGGCAGATGGTTATGCCCGTTCCAGCGGCAAGGCCGGTGTTGCACTGGTCACGTCCGGCCCAGGTGCGACCAACACTATTACAGGTATCGCAACGGCTTATATGGATTCCATTCCCATGGTTATCCTGTCTGGCCAGGTACCGTCGGAATTTATTGGTACCGATATGTTCCAGGAAACCGATATGGTGGGCATCTCCCGCCCGATCGTAAAACACAGTTTTCTGGTTAAGCGTGCTGAAGATATTCCGGAAATTATCAAGAAGGCATTTTACATTGCCCAGACCGGCCGCCCAGGCCCGGTTGTTGTAGACCTGCCGAAAGATATCACTGACCTTTCCAGGAAATTTCCTTACGAATATCCGGAAAAGGTCAAAATCCGCTCCTACACACCTCCCCAGAAAGGCCATAGTGGCCAGATTCGCAAAGCTATGGATCTGCTGCTCAAAGCCCGTCGCCCGATTATTTACGCCGGTGGTGGTGTGGTTATGGGAGAAGGTTCTGAGCTGCTGACCCAGCTGGCCAGGCAGACTGGCGCGCCAGTAACGAACACTTTGATGGGGCTTGGCTCTTTCCCGGGAACTGACGAACAGTTCGTCGGTATGCTGGGTATGCACGGCAGCTATGCGGCCAACCTGGCCATGCACCACAGTGACCTGGTACTTGCTGTTGGTGTGCGTTTCGATGACCGAGTGACCAACAGCACCAGCAAGTTCTGCCCCACGGCCAAAATTGTCCATGTGGATATTGATCCGGCCAGTATCGCTAAGAACGTTCCCGTTGATGTACCCATCGTTGGCCCGGTAACCAGCGTTCTTAAAGAAATGAACGACATCGCGGCGGTGTCCAAAGATGTTCAGAATAAAGAAGCCATGGAAAACTGGTGGAAACAGATCACGGAATGGCGTGAAGGCCGTGGCGGACTTTTCCCCTATAAAACTGAAGAGGGTGTCATCAAGCCTCAACAGGCTATAGAAGCTCTTTACCAGGTCACCAGGAATTCAGAAACCTATGTGACCACAGATGTTGGTCAGCATCAGATGTTTGCTGCCCAATATTACCCGTTTGATAAGCCCAATCGCTGGATCACCTCCGGTGGTCTGGGAACCATGGGCTTTGGTCTGCCGGCGGCTATGGGGGTTAAGCTCCATAATCCCGATGCCAATGTCGCCTGTGTAACCGGTGAAGGCAGTATTCAGATGAATATCCAGGAACTGTCCACCTGCCTGCAGTACGACCTGGCGGTTAAGGTAATTAACCTGAACAACCAGGCGCTGGGCATGGTGCGCCAGTGGCAGGATATGCAATATAACAGCCGTTATTCCCACTCTTATATGGAATCCCTGCCGGACTTTAAGAAGCTGGTGGAATCCTATGGGCATGTTGGAATTAAGGTTACCGATCCGAAAGATCTGCTGCCAGCTATGGAAGAAGCCTTCTCCCTGAAAGACCGTCTGGTCTTCCTGGATGTGGCAGTGGATACCAGCGAGCATGTTTATCCCATGCAGATCAAGGATGGTTCCATGCGTGATATGTGGCTGACCAAGACGGAGCGAACCTGATGCGGCGTATTATTTCTGTACTGGTAGAAAACGAACCCGGTGCCCTGTCCCGTATCGTCGGCCTGTTTGCCCAGCGTAATTACAATATCGAAAGCCTGACTGTTGCTCCCACTGAGGATGACACTCTATCCCGCCTGACAGTTGTAACTGATGGTGAGCCGGGAACCATTGAGCAGATCACCAAGCAGCTGAACAAGCTGATTGATGTGGTGAAGCTGGTGGATCTGACAGAAGGTTCCCATGTTGAGCGGGAACTGATGCTGATTAAGGTGAAGGCTAATGGTGCTCAGCGTGCGGAAATCAAGCGTACGGCGGATATCTTCCGTGGCCAGATCGTAGACATCACCAGCAGTGTGTACACAATTCAGCTGACAGGGACTGGTGAAAAACTTGATGCCTTCATTAGTGCAATCGGTGAAGCCGCTGTGCTGGAAGTTGTGCGCAGTGGTGTGACCGGTATTTCCAGAGGGGAGAAAGTGTTGAGCCTGTGACCTTCAATAAACGTTGAGTCGTTCGTATAGCGCCACCTTTCAGGGTGGCGTTTTTTTTAGTCTTACTTTTGCTCATAATTCAAGATCATGGCTGTAATGGGGGGCGCAATAGGTTTTGCAGCACTTATCACAGGCAGACGGATCGCCATCAGCCGTGCATGATCTGTCGATTTTGATCTGAGAGCCATCGCAAAGACACTTATAACAATGAACGAAAAGACCGCCCATACCACACATTCCTGTTTGAGTGTTCTGATGACAGTCCCAAAGTTCGATGTCATTGTCAGTGCCACTGGCCAGTTCGCATGCAGCCGTAAAGGCGATAAACACCATTAATGAAAGCAAATGGCATCTGCAAGAATAAAGGAGGGGATTCATCTCATTTCTGCTCTAACTTAAAGGGGGCGCAACTGGAACATCATAGTAGACCATCTGTGAGAATTAATTGAAATTGTTACTCTTTGGGCCAGATATTGGATATCACCAGTAGTGTGACCGGTATCTCCAGAGGTGAAAAGGTACTTAGCCTCTAAGAAGCAACACAACCTTGCCCATTAAAAGCCGCTCTTTGTGAATGGCTTTTTTACGCCCGATGACATTGCGTTTACCAGAAAAACAGTCGATTTCTTCGAGAAAGTGCCCATAAAACCGGAATCCTGCCATTAAGGGTAATGTTATAGTCGACTTCGCAATTGAGAATCATTACCATTTGCGCCTGTTTGTCTGTAGCGCGAAGGGGGGGGGATGTCTGTTTGCCACGAACTAATAACGCCTGCAAAGATGGATCGAGTAGGGCAGATGTATTCCGAACATAGAAGCTGGCTGTCTGTATATCTACAGAGAAAGCTGGGCTGTCCGGAGCTATCAGCCGACCTGCTGCAGGATACCTATCTTCGTCTGATGACCAGGAAAACCCTGCCCCCGACCAAAGAGTCCCGAAAGTTCCTGACCTATATCGCCAAGGGCCTGGTGATTGATTTATACAGGCGCCGCCGTATAGAGCAGGCCTATATCGAATATCTGGAGCAGCAGCCTGAGGAAGAATTCCCCTCACCGGAGAATCAGGTTCAGGCGATTCAGGCACTGGTTGAAATCGACACCATGCTCCACAACCTGCCAGAGAAGGCCCGGCAGGCCCTCTTAATGAAGCAGCTGTCTGGTATGAGCTACAAAGAGATTGCGGCTCAGTTGGGAGTGTCTGTTTCCTCGGTAGAGAAGTATATCGCCAAAGCCCTGCAGGCCTGCATGCTGGTGGCTTTGGAGGCAGTATGAGTCGAACCCGCGTTTCCAAAGAGTCCATTCGTGAGGCGTCTGCCTGGGCTGCCCGGCTGTGGGCGGATAATGTCACCGAGCAGGATCGCAATGGTCTGGAGAAATGGCGAAGACAGAATCTGGACAATGAAGTTGCCTGGCAACAGGTGCAGCAGCTGCAGAATAAATTTGCCAGCCTGCCGAACCAGAGAACCAGCCAGCAGATTCTGGGTACCCGTACAACAGTCAATCGTCGTCAGTTGCTGGCTATGATGGGGGTTGCCATAGGCTCTGGCAGTTTGTTGGCTGTATACAGCTCCAGCACTTCTGCGCCCGGGGTGCAATACACCACAGCCACTGGCGAAGTGAAAACAGTGACTCTGGAAGATGGAACGGAGCTGGTACTGAATACCGATACTCACCTTGTTGCAAATATCACCGAACAACAGCGGGATATTTATCTGCATAGAGGGGAGGTGATGGTGATAACGGGCATTCATCAGGCTCCTCTGCATGTGCATACCCAGCAGGGGGTGGCCAGCCCGTTAGGTACCCGCTTCTCTCTGTACCAGCTTGAGCGGCAGACTCGAATCTGTGTGTATGAAGGCGCGGTAAAACTTTCTCCGGAGAATAGCCTTAAGACCGGGGTGATTAAGGCAGGGGAGAAGGCCAGCTTTACTTCAGCCCGCATCAGCGAAACAGGGGCAGTGTCGAATACCGAAAGCGCCTGGACCAAGCAGCTGCTGGTGGCTACCCGTATGTCCCTGCCGAAGTTTGCCCGCGAGCTGGCACGTTATCGTTCGGGGACACTCCGTATTGATCCGGCCCTGAGCAATCTGCAGGTTACCGGCGTTTTCTCATTAGGCGACACCGATCAGGCACTGCACAACCTCAGCCAGATTGTGCCGGTGAAGGTGCAGTACCTAACCCGTTACTGGGTCACGCTTTCCCCCCGTTAAATTAAAAATTTGTTAGCAATACTACGAAGTCACTGTGAGAGGGGGCGCATCTTGCTGTCCGAAAACCCATAAATAGTAATAATTCTCATTTTCTTTTGTGGGTTTTTAATTCCTGCCCGGTATAGAGAGTGACAACTCAATAAAACACCACACTAAAAATACCGACAAGGCAGTGCAGGATGCAGCTTTCATTTACCCACAAGCTTAAACCGCTGACGCTGGCCGTATGCACGGCCCTCGCAGTGCCACTTATACCAGCGACAGCCTGGTCAGAATCAACGACTACGGGCGTACAGAATTTTAATATTCCGGCTGCCAGTCTCGATCAGGTGCTTAACAGCTTTGCTGTGCAGGCTGGTATCCGTTTTCACATGAATGCGAGCCTGTCCAATGGTCAGACAAGCCCTGGTCTTGAAGGTGAATACTCTGCTGAGCAGGGGCTGATAACCATTCTGAAAAATACCGGTCTGATAGCCCAGAAGCAGTCGGATGGTTCTTACCGCTTGTCCCGCCCGGGTGGTGACACAACTGTGCTTGCGCCAGTAAAGGTAACCGGTGCTATTCAAAGTGGTGCTGAGCAGGATCTGATTGGCCAGGATGATGTCTATGATAAAAATCTCTCCTCTGTGTATGTCAGCAGGGAAGAGATTGAACGCTTTAAAGGCTCCAGCCCGGCAGATATTTTCAATGGTATGCCTAACGTTGCCAGTGGCGACGGCCGCAACGGCGGCGGTATAGATCCTAATATTCGCGGGCAGCAGGGGCCCGGCAAGGTGCCGGTTATTATTGATGGTACCGAGCAGGCAGCCACTGTCTGGCGAGGTTACCGGGGGGCTTCAAACCGCAGCTATATCGATCCGAACCTGATCAGCAATGTGCAGGTGCTGAAGGGAGCGTCCCTGACCCCGGGAGTCAATACTGGTATTGGTGGCGCTGTGGTGGTTAATACACTCTCGGCAAAAGATATTATTAAACCGAGTGAAAGCTTTGGGGCTGAATTCCTGGTTGAAGGCAGCAATAACTCAGTCGAACCTCAAAAACCAAGGTTGTATACCGGGCAAAAAGTTACGGATGTTCCTGAATACCGAAATGGGTTGAATCCGTTTCAGGATCCCGCTGTTTTTCGCCAGATGCATACGGATGCCCCAAAGAATCCACTGTCCGGTGATGACTATGCCTTCCGCTTGGCTGTTGCCAAGGATCTGGGTCAGATTAATTTCCTGGGAGCCTACGCTTATCGTAAGAAAGGCAATTACTTTGCTGGTAAAAAAGGGGCAGGCTTTTATTCACAGCCCCGCACAGAGCCGGCAACAACTCTCTCTCAGATTAAGCCGGAGCATATGGCGTTGGTGTATCGCCCGGGAGAGGAAGTCCCCAATACCTCAAGTGAGATGAAGTCCTGGCTGTTTAAAAGCACCCTGACTATTAATGACCAGAATAAGCTGCAGCTGGGTTACCGTCACACCGAATCTCTGTTTGGTGAAATTCTGCCCAGCCGGGCACAGTTCCGAAATAAAGACGGCGTTCCCCAGTGGCCTCTAAGTAATGTGAAAACCGATGCCCTGAACCTGAAGCATCGTTGGAATCCAGATAATCCCTATCTGGATATGAAGAGCAATATCTGGGCTACCTATACCCGCAGCAGCACCAATACTGCAGGCGGCAACGCCAACACTCCCAGAAATGGTGTGATTCAGAATACTCTGGTGGCAGACAGCAAGGAATACCGTGTCGGTTTTAACGTCAGCAATAAAATGCAGCTGACAAACAGTCTGGACCTGACTTTAGGTTCTGATTACCAGTTCCATAAGCTGCGCCCCAAGGATGGACTGTCTAAAACGATTGATATTCCTGGTGGTGGAGCAGGGCAGCGGGCTGGGCAACGTCAGGAGTTTAATGGCAGTTTTGATTTCAACTGGCGGCCTGTCAGCTTTCTGGAGCTGACGGCTGGTGCCCGTTATGGCTATTACCGGGCCAAGGATGATTTCCTGGACAATCGCCTGAAACAGGGTGACAGAAAATATACAACGCTGGATGCTAACCGGGCTGTACAAGTTAATTATGAAACAACCACTATTTACACGCAGGCGATTATTGATCAGATAATTGCAGAGGAAAGCGCTAAGCTTCCACTGAGCTCGCCACCTCCTCCATTTAACAACGTCCCCCTGCCTGTCTGGCAGAATGTGATTCGGCCAAACTTAATCGCAGGCATTCGGCAAAGAGAGCAAGCCAAGCTTGGTACAGTTGTGACAAACAACCATACAGCACGTTGGGAGCGCGATGGAAAGGGAAGGTTTAACAGAAGTAATAGCCCCTGTATGGCTGCAGCTCAGCAAGCGAACTATGTGCAGGGCTCCTGCTCGGTAGCGTCGGCGGCTTCCGCTGATAAGTATAAAGTAAGCAGGACTGCGGAGGTTCAGGAAGCCGATGGCTGGGTACCAGCTGTATCAGCTACATTTCATGTGACTGACAGCAGCCGGGTTTATTTTCGTTATGCTGAAGCTTTACGTTTCCCCAGTATGTTTGAAAGCACAGTCGGTTTTTCAGCATCCGCCAATCCTTATGAAAAGCTGAAGCCTGAGCATGCCTTCAATTACGAGCTGGGTTATATCCACACCTTTGACCAGGCAGATATCAAGCTGGCGTATTTTGATAATACCACCAAAAACGTAATTGACCGTTTGGGTATCAATGATGGTTTTGTCAATCTGGAAAAGCAAAAGGTTCGTGGGCTGGAATTTCAGGGGCGCTATGATACAGGAATCTTCTTTACCAACCTTGGGTTGGCTTACAACCTGGAGAATAAACTGTGCGATGAAAATATGGCCCTGAGAATTACGCCAGATGGCTCTACTCCCAATTGTGTACAGGGAGCTTTTAAGCTCCAGAGGGTTGGGGGCAGCTATTTAGCTGGTCGAATTATTCCTGAATATTCCGCTAACTGGTTAATCGGTGGACGTTTCCTGAACCGTACCTTGGAAACCGGATTCCGGACTATCCACACAGCAGGCAGCCATAAGAAAGAACCTATCAAGCGGGATAAAACCACAACCTTTGACGCGTATGTGAAGTATCAGCTGGTTGAGAATGTGAAGGTAGAAATGGTGGTAACCAATCTGACGAACCGTTACTACCTTGAGCCTTTAAGCGTGACAGGTGTTCCGGCTCCAGGAAGAACCGTCAAATTGAGCCTGTCTGCCAGTTTATAAAAATCGGAAAGCTGGATTTTAACAATCCGTATATCAGAGATTTGAGGATTAGTAAGGAATCTCTGAGGCGCAGGGAGGCGTCATTCCTATGACAACAATATCTTTAATGGAGAAGACCAATGAAGAAAATGAAACTCTCTCTGATCGCAGCAGCAACTCTGGCTATCAGCGGCCTGGCGCAAGCTGGTTTTGTAGGTGACCAGAGTTATAGCAATGAAATTGAAGTGGGTGAATCTAACATTAATGCAGGCCCCCATGTGGCAGGGAAAGCCGGTATTGGTGTTTGGGGATTTGGTGGCACCAGCCTGAAAGTTGACCTTGAAGCGCTGTCTGATCCGGCAAATGGCACTGTTAAAACGAATGGTGTGTACACTTTGGATCTGAACCCTCATGGCAATCTTGGTACTTTTAACTTTGTGAAGGTTGGCAGTGGTGATGTCTGGTTTGGTGAGTGGGCGCAGGACATCTCAGGTAATACTGCTAATGATGGTAAGCGTGCGGTCTTTTACGTTGGTAATAACCAGGGCACTACTGTACCCACCAGCGGTACGGCCACTTACTCTGTGACGGGTGTTAATCATTACACTGCCGCGCAGAACAATAAAATGACGGGCACCTTTACAGCTAACTTTGGTACCGGAAGTCTGAGTGGTTCTATTTCTAATGGTCAAACCAGTGTTCAGCTTCAATATACAACCATTAACAGCAGCACAGCAGCCTTTAATGGTGCGGCTCTTTCTGGTGGTCAGTGGGGCTCCGCTAATGGTCACTTCTTTGGTGCTGATGCCGCTGCTCTGGCTGGTGTAGCCAAATTTGCTGATCGTCGCCTGGATACTGCTTTCGGTGGTACCAAAAACTAAGCAATAAAGCTTATTCAAATCCGTGTGTCCGTTATGCAAAAAAGCAGGAAGCGTTTTTGCGTAATTCCGGGCAGGGGTTGCTGTACTCAGTAACTTCTGCCCGGTTAATTAAAATAACCTGGTATGCAGTAACAGAATGATTTTTTCTACACCGGCCAATTTTAAAAACACATCTCACTTTTTTCTGTGTTTGATTCTTTTGTCAGTGGCCAGTGTCAATATTTATGGCGATGAAGATACAACCCTTCGTTTACAGCAACAGCTGGATATTAATGCAGTAAGAAAAGAGCGAGAGCTGCTGAAGGAAGAAAAAGAGAGAGAACAGGCCGTTAATGCCAGACTGACTATCAACGGCCAGACTCTGAGTGTAGGTAACAACCTGAATGATCTTGGTCGTGCGCTTTACCTGACGGTGAAATTCCAGAAGTGGGCTGCTGCCCGGGTGTTTTTGCAGCGTTATCTCAAGCTGCCTGGTCATGACATGTTGCTGGTGCACTATACGCAAGGTGGACTGGCCCGCAGTCGTGGTGATTTTGCCCAGGCTGAGCAGGAGTATCGCATGCTCCTGAGTCGGCAGCCGGATTTTCTGCCAGCCCGGCTGGAGCTTGCTCGCGTGTTGTTTGAAAACCACAAAAACCGTGATTCTCAAGAACTGTTTGAAAGTATTAAGCGTGGGTTATCCGTCAATAACCCCAGATCCCAGGGTGTGATCGTTACCATAAACAGTTTTCTTAAAGCTCTGGAGCACCGTGATAGTTGGCAGGGCTCTTTGGCGCTGGGGCCGAGCTATAGCGACAATATCAACCAGTCATCGGAAAGTTTTCTGCGTCTGGTGATTCCGGGCAGAACTCTTGTTGGAAGAGATCGTGATGGTAAACCGGTCACGATCCGTTTGCCCGATCGTATTGTAACCCGAGAGACTCCTAAGGCTATTGCTGCTAACGGGCTTGAGTATGAGTTTACCCTGAACAAGCGCTTCTCCTTGAAAGGCCATCATGGCTTGCAGCTGCGTTCACTGGTGTATGGCACCAGCTACCAGAACCAGAAGCCCTTTAATGAGCACACAGCCTTGACTCGCTTTGGTTATAGCTATCAAAGTACCCGGAATCAGTTTTTTGTCGCACCGATGTTTGAGTACAAGGCTTTAAGCAATGATGCCCTGGTGCACAGCTGGGGCCTTGGGGTTGAGTGGCTGCATGTGTTTTCCCCAAGAACCGCTGCCAGGTTTGAGCTTGATTATCAGAACCAGCGCTATCGCCTGAAACGGTTGAAGTTTCAGAATGGCGGCCTGATCTCGGGGCGTGCCAGCCTGTTCCATCAGTTGACGGCGAAATGGCTGCTGTTTGGCGGTCTGGATTATTCCCATAAAGACAACCGGGAGAAGGTACATGCCTACAAGCTTCAGGGCATGCGACTGGGAGCATCGTGGCCGCTGTTTGATGGCGTCAAAGGAACCTTAACGACCTCGTTGCGCTCCCGGGAGTTTCAGGCGCTTAATGCCCCACTGGGCAAGCAGCGTAAAGATCGTGAGGCAAACTACACTCTGATTGTCAGTGCTTCGCGCTGGAGCTTCTACTCTCTAACACCCAGTCTGACCCTTAAGCACAGTCGTGTAAGAAGTAATGTTGACTGGCTCTACAGTCATAAGAAAAATGTTATCAGCCTGAAACTTGAGAAGCGCTTCTAGGCTGACCATCTGAAAGAAAAAACTACTCAGGAGTCAGAAAGGTTTAGCTGGCTCCAGAGTGCCCTGACAAGGGGGCTCTTCAGTTTCTTCTCCATCGCGCAGAGGCCGACATCGTAAGGGGGAAGTTCCGGTGTGGCTTCCAGGATGCGTACCTTGTCAGCCAGAGGGCTGTTGTCCAGAACAATCTTTGGTACAACGCCTACGCCAAAGCCCAGGCTCACCATGCTGACGATGGCTTCGTTGCCGGCCACCTGGGCATAAATCTTTGGCTTGATGTTCTTACGGGAAAACCAGCGGTTCAGCCTGTCCCGGGCGACCCCTTCTTCAGACACAATCATCGGCGTCTCAGCCCAGTCAGCGTTGGACGCCGGCAGTGAGAATTCCTGTCGGGGAGCAATAAACAACAGTGGCGATACCGCGATTTTTTGAAAGGAGAGGTTGGCAGGAATAATCTCTGGCTGGGCAGCAATGGCGATATCTTCCTTGCCGGACAAAACTCTGGGAATGGCGTCTTCCGGGGCACCGGTATGGAGTTTGATTTCGATGCGTGGGTAGTTGCGGCGAAACTCTTTAAGAATGTCGTAAAGAAAGCTGTAGCTGGCAGTGACCGAGCAGTACATGCTGACTTCCCCCCTGAGCTCCCTGGCTTCTGATATCAGATGGCTGCTGAGGGTTTCCCACTGGGTCAGTGTCTCCCGGGCATAGTCACGAAACTGCTGACCTTCAGGGGTCAGAGTGACGCTGCGGTTATCACGAATAAACAGCGAAACACCAAGGGTCTCCTCCAGCTGCTTAATATTCCGGCTCAGGGTGGAGGGGCTGATATGGCAAATCTCGCTGGCCCGGCCGAAGTGGAGGGTGTCAGCCAGAGCGATAAAGTGCTTGAGGGGGCGAAAGTCCATATTCGTTGTTTCGTTTTATGAAATACAATATTGCAAATATATCATTTTACGCAATGGAATGATCTGTTTACTGTTGCCCTCAAACAGAGTGAGCTAAATAGAGTGCTCACAGAAAAGCTCATAGAAAAACAGCGGTGCAAACCAGTTAACCAGGAGTCAGAGTTATGCAGGTTTATTACGATAAGGATTGTGACCTCTCCATCATCCAGGGCAAGCAGGTAGCTGTTATCGGTTATGGTTCCCAGGGGCATGCTCATGCTCTGAACCTGAAAGATTCCGGTGTCAGCGTAACCATCGGCCTGCGTCCCGGTTCATCTTCCGCAGCCAAGGCTGAAGCTGAAGGTCTGGCTGTTAAGAGCGTTCCTGAAGCTGTTGCCAGCGCTGATCTGGTTATGATCCTGACTCCGGACGAGTTCCAGTCTCAGCTGTACAAGAACGAAATTGAGCCCAACCTGAAGCAGGGCGCTACTCTGGCTTTCGCTCACGGCTTTGCCATCCATTACAACCAGGTTGTTCCCCGCGCTGATCTGGATGTCATCATGATTGCTCCCAAGGCTCCCGGTCACACTGTACGTTCCGAGTTTGTGAAGGGCGGCGGTATCCCTGATCTGGTTGCTATCTTCCAGGATGTGTCCGGCAAGGCTAAAGAGCTGGCCCTGTCTTATGCTTCCGGCGTAGGTGGCGGTCGTTCCGGTATCATCGAAACGACCTTCAAGGATGAGACTGAAACTGACCTGTTTGGTGAGCAGGCTGTTCTGTGTGGTGGTGCGGTTGAACTGGTTAAGGCTGGTTTCGAGACCCTGACCGAAGCCGGCTACGCTCCGGAAATGGCCTACTTCGAGTGTCTGCACGAGCTGAAGCTGATCGTAGACCTGATGTACGAAGGCGGCATCGCCAACATGAACTACTCCATCTCCAACAATGCCGAGTATGGTGAGTATGTGACTGGCCCCGAGGTGATCAACGACGAATCCCGTCAGGCTATGCGTAACGCTCTGAAGCGTATCCAGAACGGTGAATACGCCAAGATGTTCATCACCGAAGGTGCCATGAACTATCCCTCCATGACGGCTAACCGCCGTAACAACGCTGCTCACCCCATTGAGCAGGTTGGTGGTAAGTTGCGTGAAATGATGCCCTGGATTGCTGCCAACAAGATTGTTGATAAGTCCAGGAACTGATTGTAAAACAGTTAACCGTCTCGTCACGTCGAAAGCGGAAGGGTGAAAACTCTTCCGCTTTTTGTTTTCTCTGCCCTCTCTATTCTCTTGTTCCACCCTCTGGGACAGAGGCTGTCCGGTATGTTACCAATGCTCAACAGTTGCCCTTGCATGAACGCTTCAGGTTCGTGATAAAGTGGTGCTGGTCTGAAACCAGCGGTCAATAAGAATGGATGAAAACAGCAAGAATGAAGCATCCTCGGTTGATGGGTTGCTTCCCGTTGATGAGCATATCGAAGAAGTCGCTGAAGGTGGGGAGAAGGTTACCCGAAAAGGCGTGTACTTCCTGCCAAATCTGCTGACTACAGGGGCTTTGTTCTGCGGCTTTTATGCCATTATCAGTGTGCTTGCCGAGCAGCCTGATTACGCCGCTGCTTCCATTGCTATTTTTGTGGCTATGATTCTTGATGGTCTGGACGGGCGGCTGGCCAGGCTTATTAATGCACAAAGTAAATTCGGGGCAGAGTACGACAGCCTTTCTGATATGGTCTCTTTTGGTGTGGCACCAGCTGTAGTGGTTTTCAGCTGGGGGCTTCATGGTCTTGGCAAGCTGGGTTGGATGATTGCCTTTGTTTACGCAGCCTGCGCGGCGCTGCGTCTCGCCCGCTTCAACACTATGGCGGATAGCGTTGATAAAAGGTATTTCATCGGCCTGAACAGTCCTTCTGCGGCTGCTCTTGTCTCGGGCATGGTATGGACATTCAGTGATTTTGGTGTGGATGGTTCATCTATTGCGGTGGCCCTACTGGCGGCACTGGTTACCGGACTGGCTGGTGTAATGATGATCAGTAACTTTCGTTACCACAGTTTCAAACAGTTGGATCTTCGTGGCAGAGTGCCATTTGTTTTTATCCTGATTGCCGTACTTGTTTTTGCTGTTGTCTTTACAGATCCGCCCAGGGTTCTGCTGGCTGTGTTCCTTATTTATGCCTGCTCGGGTCTTATAGCGGCAATCTTGAAGGTTGGAGTGTGCGAATCTTCCGAAACAGCTGCTACAAAAACTGAGTAAACAGATATGTAAATGCTTTTTTCTCCAGCGGGTTTCTCCTTATGTCCAGGTACTTATAAGTTCTTTCATTTGAAATGTTTGTAATAGAATTGGACAGGGTGTGATTCTGGCTGTGGTTAATGAGCAATGGTTCTGTTGATTGTGGTAAAAGGCATTGACGCAGGGAGATTCCGTCGTATAATTCGCCGCCTGCTCTTGCAGGAGCAGGCGGAGCTTGGAGTCTGCTTTAAACAGCGACCGGCGGTCAGCAGCGTTTGAAATCCTTTGAAGGTATTCTGAGAAGTTTCTTAAAACACTGATTGACACTACGCCATAACGCTGTAGAATGCGCTCCTCGTTGTCACCGGCCAAGGCCAACGGCAACACTGTTGAGATACTCTTCGTTGAAGGCTAACTGATTGATTATCAAGAAGTTAACGAAAACGAAACACTTGACACCGACCGGCGCCACGGTAAAATGGCGGCCTCGCTGATCGGGACAGCTTCTAACGCTTCCCTCTCTGCTGAAGAGCAGAATCAGCCACTCG